>JAISYW010000021.1 GCA_031269645.1 Holosporaceae bacterium | reverse complement strand
ATTTTATCGTTAAATATAGAAAATTTAGCGCAGGAGAGATTGGCGTTACATTTAGTCATCGCGCTATTTGGCAGGATGTAATAAAAAATAATTATCAAAACGCTATAATTTTGGAGGACGATGTCATTTTATCGAAAGGATTTGGAGAAAACCTCATTGAATTAATTAATAATATTCCTAATGATGCTGATATTACTTTTCTGGGAGTTGGGCGGCGTAAAGATAAATCTCCTTCGTATCCGAATATAGACAATATCTTCCGAGATTTCGATCATGTCGATGGTAATTCAGTAGTCGCCCAAATTCAGCCAACTAATCTTGTTTATGGCATGTTTGCCTATATAACATCGTCCAGAGGAGCTGAAAAACTTCTTCAATTAACTAATTATTGCAAATATCCTGTCGATGATATTATTTTTCAGCAAGGTGGTGTCAACGTTGGTTCAATTAAAGCTTACGTTGCAAAAAAGAAAATGTGCAGCGAAAATATCGAAAATTCTGAGATAAAAAAAATGGGCCGTTCATATTAGAATTTGTAACTAATTTAATGAATTACGCGTTTTTGCAATAGTTCGGACAATTCTTTTAAACCTTGCGGAGATCCTATTTCATAAAATCTCTTTTTTACCATAAAACAAGCTAATTCTTTTCTTGCAACTAGATTTATATAGATATCTGCTAAATCATAAAATTTACCTGGCTCTAAATTGTTCAATAGATGTTTTTGTAAAATACCCAGTCCATAATCTATGTATTGCATCGTTGGAATATGAGATTTTTTGTTGTAATACACGATTTCTTTATTTTCTACAACGATATTACTTACATCATACAAACTTCGATTGCGATAAACAGTCATGAGAGCTGGACGATTGCTTTGCTTGTATTGTTTGTACACCGCTTCGTAATTGCAATCCAAATAAGAGTCTCCGTACATGACAAAAAACGCGTTTCCTAGCAATGGAAGAGCTTTTTTTAGCGCGCCTGCCGTGCCGAGTAGAGAAGATCCGTCAAAAGAATATGAAATTTTTAAACCAAATTGCGAACCATCGCCTACTTTAGCTTCTATTTCTTCACCCAAATAGCCGACACAAAGTACGACTCTAGCGACTCCTCGCATTTTCAATAATTTCAATTGATGAAAAACAAACGGTTCTCCTGCCACTAAGATGAGTGACTTTGGAATTTTTTCCGTCATAGGATGCATGCGCGTAGCCAAGCCGCCGGATAATATTGCTATAGGTAACATCACTACTTAATCATTTCTCAAATACTCCGACGCAACGAATACCACACGGATACGATATCAATCTGCCGAGCATTAGTTCTACTCTAAATATCACCCTCATAACGAGTCCACTAGTAACAAAGATTAAGATTTTAGACAAACGAGATTGGCGGATAGGTAGTTCTACGGCAACACTTTGTTTACATAATTTTTTTATGCACCAAAATAGAGGATAGACAAAAAATCCCAAATGAGAAAAATAAACTCGCTTTAATCCAGATTCTTCCAAAAGTCGCAGAATTTGCATATTGCTATAACGCCTGTAATGACGCAACTGACGATCATAAGCATCAAACAAATTCTCACCATACGGCACTTCAAAGATAAATAGACCTCCAGGTTTCAAAATACGATACACTTCCTGCACAGCAAGTTTGTGATCTTTTATATGCTCAAGCACATTCAACGCAATAACAACATCGTAACTATTATTGGGCAAAGGACACTTGCTCAAATCAAAAAACAATAAGGGAGTGGCAACACCGTCTTTTTTTAGGTCTTTTGAGAGTTTACGTAATGTTTTCACAATAATATCTGCACCGGCAATTTGAGAATATGGAAACAAACGACGTAACCGTCGTAGTAAAATACCACCAGAACAACCTATTTCTAAAATCTGCCCCCCCCCTATTTGGCAAACTAAAATAATACTTTTTTAGATTTCTAATTGCTAAATCGAAAGATGCTTTATCGATAGGATGTTCACCATTGCTCATTTCCTCATGGAATGTTGTCAAATCATCATTCCATCCCATCCGAGAATTCGACATAGGATACGCTAAAACATCACTGGCAACAGTTTGTTTTCCAACAAACTTTTCTCCATTCCATATTACGTCTTCGCCACCGTTAGGATTGGGGAATTTTTGTTCGTCGATCGATGATAATTTTCTCATTTACAATCTCCACCTCTTATGGTTTCTCAAATTATTTTAACAAAATCGATAGCTTTTTAAAAATGATAACATATGTTGTTATACATAAAACAGTTCCTTTTTTCTTTTCTTCATTAACCTTTTTCGTATGAAACTGTACAAAAAATGCTATATTAATGCTATACTACGGCGGGTGTAGCTCAATTGGCTAGAGCGCCAGATTGTGGCTCTGGAGGTCGTCGGTTCAATCCCGATCACTCGCCCCGTTGACGTTAATGACTTTGGAGTTAATAATGAGCGGTTTTAAATACGATGAAATGGTGCAAAAAGCTCTTATTTCTGTCGTGCGTCAAATACTCCAAGAAATCTCTGCAAACGGTCTGCCTGGTAATCACCATTTTTATATTCGATTCCGCACGGATCACCCTAGAGTTAAAGTTCCAGCCTTTTTGAAAGAGCGACATCCGGAAGAAGTTATGATCGTTATTCAATATCAATTCTGGAATTTGAAAGTTTTTCAGGATAAGTTTTCCGTGGATTTAAGTTTTAACGGAATACAAGAAACGCTAAGCATTCCATTTTCGTCGTTAACCGCTTTTGTCGATCCTTCGGTAAAATTTGCATTGCAATTTACTCCATCATTCGGAGTCGGAGATTCTGATCCTACCGACTCGGATAGAATATCGATAAAAACTGAGATAGAAAGCGACGGCAAAATAATCAGTTTTGATAGTTTTCGTAAAAAGTAAACAAAAATGTCTGATTTTATCTATAAATTAGTTTTTAATATCCCTGCTTTTTTCATAGCTGTTGCTTTACATGAAATTTCTCATGGGTGGGCGGCCTATTATTTGGGAGACAACACCGCGAAAAAAGCAGGAAGGTTGAAATTACATACTCATTTCGATTTTTGGGGATCTTTTATTATTCCGTTGATTTTTTACATATACCAATCGCCGTTTTTGATAGGGTACGCCAAACCAGTTCCGATAGATCCAAGAAATTTTAAAGATCCGGCCGCCGATATGGCTTTGGTAGCGATTGCCGGTATTTTATGTAACCTTTCATTAGCCGTTATGTGCGCTTTTTTGTTAAAAAATATTCCAAATATTCATTACCTCATCGAACAGTTTATATTAAACTTCATTATCGTAAATTTGGCGCTTTTCTTCTTTAATCTTATCCCAATTCCCCCCTTAGATGGCAGCAGGATTCTCGCTGCCGTCATACCTGCCACCATATTAAAAAAGTATTATTTTCTTGAACATTACGGTTTTTTTATAATTGTAGGATGTGAAATGATATGCCAATTTGTTTCAAATATTACGAAGCGCAATATTAGTATGTTCGACACGCTAATTGGAAAACCTCTTATCGCAACGTTGAATTTTTTATTGTCTTAACGTTGCTATTTCTGCCGATAACTATTAGATTTATCCCGTATTCTATTTGGATGATGAGATGAAGCGTGCTTTTTTAGTTGCCGGAATTTTTTTTGTTCTATCGGCATGCCAGCCATTGATTAATTTTAGGGGAAATGTAGTAGTAAAAGATCATATCAATAGCTTTATCGTCGGAAAAACTACCATGGCAGAAATTCTTGAAAAATGTGGAACTCCTTCTTTGCATAAAAATAATCTAACTTGGATATACATTGGAGGAAAATCAAAAGAAATAGCTTTTCAAGGCGTAGAGCTAAAGAATCGATTTGTCGTAAAAATGCAATTTGATTCAAATAAAACTCTAACGTCAATAGAGAGAGTTAAGCTATCTAAAAACGACGAAATACTTGCCGATGATGATGTTACGGAGTTAATGTCAGAAAAACAAGCCAAAACAAAAGCTAATAATGCGATCAATAACAGAAATAAATAAGTTTATACGATTTTGGCGTAACCGTTTTAACCGATTAATCTTTGTTTATATTGTAACATTTTCCGTAATTCCGCTTGTTTTTAGAAATCTCATTCCACACGATATGATCGAGAACCTATACTGGGGAAAGGAATTACAGCTTGGTTACGCAAAACATCCTCCGCTGTTTTCATGGATTTCGTACTTTTTTTATAAAATTTTCTTTTCATGTCCCGAGTCTTTATACATTTTAACGCAATTGAATTTGTTATTGGGATTTTACTTTATATTTAAAATTTCCATGCTGATTTTCGAAGACGAAATGAAATCATATGCCGCAATATTAATATTCATGGCTTCTGTTTGCGCAGTTTTTGGAAACGAAAAATTTAACGCTACCACAATTTTGATCTCATTATTTCCGGCAATGTTCTTTTTTTTTGTTCGCTTGTTAAAATTTAACAAAAAAAAAGATGCCTTTGCACTAGGGGTAGCTTCCGCCTTAGCTTTTATCGGAAAATATTTTGCGCTTTTATATATAGGATGTTTGGGTTTGTTTCTGCTTTTCCATAAAAAATGCTGGCGTTTGTTCAAAACTCAAACGCCGTATATTGTAGTCGCCACATTCCTCGTATGTATATCGTGGCATATATATTGGATATATAACAGCCATTTTGTAACAATCGAATACGCCTTAAGTAAATCAACGCGCGCGCCAAAAGATTTTTTTTCTGCATTTAATTTTTTGTTGATGCAATTGTTGTTTTTTTCGACATCGTTTTGGGCGTTTACGCATTCTTATTGCGGAAAAATGAATGTTTTGCCGTCTGGATACGCGCGCTATTCGCTGGAAGAGAAATTTATCTTATTTATTACGATCATTCCTAATACACTATTGTTTTTGATCTCCCTTATAAGCGGCATGAGAATAGGAAGTTTTTGGGGAATTAATATGTTTATGACGTTGGGGATTTATCTACTGATTATCAATAAAAACGAAATCAATCCAAAACGATTATTTGACTTTGTAAAATATATATCGATCATTTTTGCATTAATTTTATCTATAAAACTTGGCGGCGCTAGATATTTTTTGAGAGAATACGATCCAACAAACGCCATAAATATCAGAGGAATCGCTTCGCACATAGATGAAAATTGGCGCAAACAATTCGGAAATGAAAAAATGACGATTTTAAAAGCCGATAAATCGACTGCCGCACTGCATATTTATCTGCGAGATTCTCCATCTTTATACGATTGCAAACGCTACGACCTGTTTCATATTTATGATACATACCCTAAAAACGCTGATGTTGTTGTTACTCTTTTGTGCGCTAAAAATGATGACAAAATAAAATTTTTCAAGAATCTTTACAAGAAACACATACTATTTGAAAATATTATCAATATAATCAATGGTTATATTGTATATTATGCATTTATAAACGTTACGGAAAAATCTGGAAAATGCAAAAAAAAGTAGTAGATATTAGTATAGTTGTTCCATTTTATAATGAATCGGAATCGGTAGATACGTTTTTTAAAACGTTAATTCCTATTCTAAAACATATAAAACTTTCGTTTGAGATTTTATGTATAAACGACGGAAGTAAAGACAACACACTTGATTTACTCGTGCATAATAAAAAAAAATATTCTCAAATAAAGATTATAGATCTTTCGCGAAATTTTGGAAAAGACGCAGCTTTAACTGCAGGAATTGATTTTTGCGACGGAAATTGCCTTATACCAATCGATTGTGATCTGCAAGATTCCCCAGATTTAATTGCGGATATGATAAAAAAATGGAAAGAAGGATTCGAAGTTGTTCTGGCTAAAAGAATAGATAGATCGCAAGACACTATCTTTAAACGAATAACTGCCGAATGGTTCTATAAAGTACACAATTGGCTATCTGATCTTAAACTACCAGAAAACGTAGGCGATTTTAGGCTGATGGATCGCAAGGTGGTGAACGCTTTGAAAAATTTTCCAGAACGCAAGCGTTTTATGAAGGGATTATTTGCATTCGCAGGATTTAAAACCGCAGTTATCGAATATAAACGTCCGAAGAGATTTAAAGGCGTTTCCAAATGGTCCTACGTGAAACTATGGAATTACGCAGTTGACGGAATTACGTCTTTTTCTGTTTTTCCGTTGAAACTTTCAATTTATTTTGGATTATTAATAACATTTTTATCGTTCTGTAAAGGAATATGGATATTTTTTAGAGTCTTATTATGCGGTATCGATGTGCCAGGGTATGCGTCCCAAATGATTGCAATGCTCTTTCTTGGAGGAGTGCAATTGATAAGTTTAGGCATTATTGGAGAATATGTTGGACGCATATATGACGAATCGAAGCAACGCCCCATTTATATTGTAAGAGACGTCATTAAGTAACGGTTATTTTAACTCAAGAATTAAACGCTACGATAATCTCTCTACAAAGAAGAAAATTTCAGCTTCCCGCCTAGAATTAGTGGCATAATCGCAGTTGCAAGTCCTTTTTTGTCGTCGACGTCCACTAATGAAGCGCAAAACGTAGCCTCCCCAGTTGCCGGCGCAAATTTTGCACCGTATCCTTTTACAAATTTATCGATAATGGCTTGTTTGTGCATTCCGATAACTGAATCGTAATCGCCGCACATGCCTATATCCGTTTGAAACGCAGTTCCAGATTCTAAAACGACGGCGTCGGCAGTCGGCACATGGGTATGAGTTCCAACAACTACAGAAACACGACCGTCAAGATAATGGCCAAGAGCAATTTTTTCGGAAGTAGTTTCTGCGTGAAACTCAACAACAATTACGTCAATATTTCGTTTAATTTTATATTTCTGAAGCAGTTTATCCATAAAATTAAAAGGATTTTCCCCGATAATCGGCATATCCCTTTGTCCCAAAAGATGAACGACTAATACTTTCTGACAGCTGTTGGTAATTATTTCTATGATTCCGCTACCAGGCACAACATCAGCCATATTTGCGGGACGTAAAAATCTCTTTTCCTTTTCCAATAAGGAAATAGCTTCCTTTTGATCGAATAAGTGATTTCCGCTCGTTAAAACATCGGCTCCAAGATCGAAAAACTGATACGCTATTTCTTTAGTTATACCAAAACCATGCGCCGCATTATCGACGTCTACGATAACAATATCAATTGATAATTTCTTTTTTAAATCCGGAAGATATTTGGCAACTGACTCTCTTCCGGAACGACCAACCACATCTCCGCATATCAAGATTTTCATTGATAACTCCAATCGCTAGCCATGGTATATCATTTGTTTTCGTTTGTAAAAAACTTAGGAGCATTGCGTATAAGTGTTTTTCTCCCTAATTGATGCAATTTTGCTGAAATTTTAGTGTCTATAAGCGAATAATATGACGGTAAAAATATGTTGGATTTAATTTCAGAAGCTGCTTGTTGGACTCTCGGGGAATGATTGATTGCTAAATCCCTAACTTTTTTCCATGTATTATAAACCATAGTACAGTACGGTTTATAATATCTGGCTGCTTTTGAGTGATAATATCCAACTGCATGTGTCCAGGAATTGTATGTATTTTTTAATTGCATAAAAAATTTAGCGGCATAGGCGACATTGTACTTAGGAGTAAATGCCTCTTCTAGAGTTTTAAAAGCGTCACTATGGTGCAACAAATTTACCTGCATGCAGCCAACGTCTATGTTTCTTATGCCCCTAGATATCAATCTTTTTGCGGCCGCAATCGCCGCGCTCTTGGTTGAGAAATAGTAGCTTTTTCCGTTTGCGCAAATGGTCCATGGCCATGGTCTTTTAGTTTTGCAATCCATACTACGTCCAGATTCGACAGTTCCGATAGCCATAAATAATCTATGAGGGAAACCATGTTTTTTCTCTACTTTCACAATTTCGCTTTCACACAAATCATGCTGTCCAAAATATCCGATCGGAGAATTGGTAGTTTTTGAGTTACTTTTGATGGCATTTGCGAAAAAACAAAATATACTTATGCAACACATCATTATTATTCTGCTAAAACACACTTGCTACTCCTTAAATTTTGCTTTGGTTCTAAAATCCAAAACATTCATTAGAATAAGGAGCAAAAATCGTGCCAAGCGTTCAGAAATTAAACAATTAAATTGATTTTGAGGCTTTATCGTTAACGAAGGTTAACAAAAAAGCCCAATGACTTGTTCATAATTATTCTTGGAAAGAAAATCTTAACGAATACTTTTGCGTAAAGAATGAAAACTATCGATAATCGCTAACGTAACTACGCAAGGGAAAAATAATATCGGAAATATAAACGCTCCAACATAAAATATTACCAATATATATCTGGAGTTTTTTGTTTTCGCTATGTAATGGACCAGAGAAATACCGCTAACAATAGGCGCAAACAAACCAACGACGAACAATCCACAAAACACAAATGAAAAATCAGGAAAAAAGTACGTCGCCGTTAAAGCGACAAGCGGAAAAATTGCTAACCAACTAGGTATACGCAATTCCAAAAAATTATACTCTGTCCGAATATTTGTTTGTGTTTTTTTACCAATCAAATACGCAATATAAAAATTAGAAAGCGTCGAAAACATGTTGCAAAGCACTTCAATGCCAGCTGCATATTTCACGAAAGCGTTTATGGCGCACCAAATTTGGCGAGTTTGGAACTCATCCACATCACGCATAAATTTTATAATAGGACGTCTTGCTTCTTGAAGAATTTTTAGAACCATATCTTCAGAGCGAAATGTAAACGAGCATAAAACCAGTATGATAAAAGAAAATAGCGCAAAATTTTGCAACAAAAGCGTTTCCGGATACCACCAAATTTTACGTTCTTTAACAATATATTTTGTGGAGAAACATCCTAGCATTATCGCTGGAGCAATCATATTCAAACAAATGTCAAGGAAATTATTTAACGAAAAGAAAAAGAATATCGGAATACCAACAACGACAGAAGAGATAAAGCCACATTTAGGACCGTATGAAAGATAAGAAAACAACAGAGGAACATTTAGAAACGACAACAAAAACTTTATTTGAATAAAGCGGCTTTCCAGGGTAACAAAAAGACTACAAATTCCAAGAAAAACAGCAATTAGAATATTGTGATTTGAACTCTTACTTGGCAACATACGGTAAAAGCGCCAGATATCTCGCTCTCTTAACAGCTAAAGCCAAAGCTCTTTGATTCTTGGCCGAAACCATAGACACCCGACAAGGCATAATCTTTCCTCTTTCGGATATGAATTTCTGAAGAGTGCGAGGATCTTTATAATCGATTTTTAATGCCCCACTTTCGAAAGGACAGACTTTTTTCTTAACATTCATCCTTTTCCAAGAGGACATTCTATCTTTTCCTCTTAATTTATTTTCTGATCTAGGTCTATCTCTCATAAAATCATCCCTCTGTACCAGCCAATTCACCTTCAATCTCAATACTATTTATTTTATTACCAGGACTACGATAACCAATATCCTTTGAAACTGAAATATCGTCGCCGGGAGTTTTTAATTGAGAAATTATATTTTCTTTATCTTCAAATTTTGTAGTTTTTACGATCAGATGACGAACGATATCTTCATTAATCTTCATAATTCTATCCAATTCGGATATCGTTGCATGGTCTGTTTTTATTTGCATGAGATAATAGTGCCCCTTATGGTTCTTTTTGATCGGATAGGTCAAATTTCTCAATCCGCAATATTCGCTCCGGACGACTTCGCCAGTGTTTTGCGTAATAAAAAGGCAAAGACTAACCCCCAGAGCCTCTATTTGCTGCTGAGACAGGTCCTGCCGTCCGATAAAAATGTTTTCATAAAGATTCATATTGATGTCAAATACCAATATCCGGAAGAGTACCATACTCTTCGCACAACAGGTTAGTTTATACATCCTTTGGCTTTTAATCGCAATCCTAAATTTATTATAATTATTATTTTTTGCGATCGTTTTATAAAAATAGATTTTACACCAAACAAAGCTGGAAAATATTTCCTTAAAACATCTCCATTAATTTTAAAAAAGCAAATTGACGGGAAGTAATTATTATCCTATTTAA
>JAISYW010000111.1 GCA_031269645.1 Holosporaceae bacterium | reverse complement strand
TTTATAATTTTACGAGGACAAGCATAAAGAGATACTGTTGGTAAGCTAGTCGCTATTATGGCGCCATTTCTATCAATGATATCCGCTCGTGAAACGACAAGTGGAGCGAATATACCGTCGGGCCTATTATCTACTTCTCGCCTATCCAAAACCATTACTTGAGCCAAGCGCAGAAGAAGTACGCTAAATAAAAGGAAAAAAACACTTACTGTGAATAACGCTCGCTGCTTGGCGACTTTTAAAGTCCGAGCCGACAACGAATAAAAATTGTTACCAAGACCAACATACATTAACGCGATCTCTTTTGCAGAAAAATCTCATCTACTAGCTTTAATAGCCCTTTTGTTTTCTTAAATCTGCCTTTTTCCGAATGAAACAGTGACGCGTCAAATTCCTTTAGTTGTTTAGGATCTAATTGCCGCATATTAAGATGTTTGACTACTAGACGCTGAATTCTTTCTGGTGACGTTAGCGCTTTCCACTCGGCCTTTAAAATATGATAATTCTTTTTTTCGTTTATTATCTCTCTTTTTGCAAAACGAATTCTGTTTTCTATAGAAATAACAGAATATTTTAAATAAAACAGCCATGATCCGATTACACAAATTAAAAAAGCTAGAAATATAGAAGATTTCTTGGTTGTTATCATCTTATGATATCAAAAATGGTCCATCATAGCATGGAAATCCCGCGAAGTTTAGCCGATCTTGCTTTGGAATTTAACAGAATTTCATTTTTTGAAGGAACTATAGGTTTTTTATTTAATAATTTGAATTTTATAGGATTTTCCTTAACGATTAAGCTTTTAAAAAAACGTTTTACGATTCTGTCTTCCAGCGAATGAAAAGTAACTACAATTATTTTCCCACCGCGATTAAGTAATTCTATAGATTCCGATAAAACTTGCTGCAGTTCGTCCAATTCGTCATTAACAAAAATCCTTAAAGCTTGAAATGTTTTTGTGGCAACGTTTATTTTGCTCGTTTTTTTTACGCATAAACGTATTATGTTAGCCAAATCTTCCGTAGTGCTTATTTTGCTCAAATTCATTTTAATATTTTTAGCAATTCGCCTTGAAAAACGCTCTTCACCGAATTCGTATATAATATCAGCTAATTCGCGTTCAGAATATTTTCTTATGACGTCAAGCGCTGTTTCCTCGCATAATCCCATTCCCATATTCAGAGGACCGTTTAACCTAAAAGAAAACCCCCTGCCTGGATCCGAAAGTTGAAAGTTTGATACTCCTAGATCTAAAATTATTCCGTCAAGTTTTTTTACTCCAAAGGAAGAGATAACCGACCGAATATCGCTGAATTTAGCATGCAAAAAATCAAATCTCTCTTGATAGATAGACTTAAATTCACAGGCTATATCTCGTACTGAAGAATCTCTATCGCAAGCTATTACTTTGCAATCGACGACGTCCAAAATCGATTTTGTATATCCTCCGCCCCCAAATGTTCCATCCAGATAGATGCATTTTTCTTTCGGAGACAGCATTAACAATACTTCTTCCAATAATACGGGAACGTGTTTATACATTATCAAAATCAATCCTCAATTTACACGTGCATTTCATAATTCAAAAAGATTAATATCTAAGCTCCAAAACGGCAATCTGAAATATCTTCTAGCAGAAAACTAATATATTTTTTCCCCTTCCAATGGGAGATTGATAAAGTACCTAAAGCGTAAACCGGATCTATTGTGTTCAAAATAGTTTTTCCCAATACTGTATTAGCTACTTTAAATGATATCGCACGAAGAGAATTACCAAAATCGTCAGATAAAACAGTAGCAATATGATTTTCGCCTACAATCTTCGCAGACGAAATTCTCACATTTGTGATAACAAACTTTGGATATCTATTTCCCATACCGAATGGCTCTAAAACAGAAATAGCCTCAATAAAATCTACAGATAGCATTTGCAAATTTAATAAACAATCAGCCCATAATTCTTGCGATCTGTTAGGAAGCTTTATTTCAGCTTTCAAAAACTCCATTAATTCATCAATCTTGTCGACTTCAATGGTAAATCCGGCAGCCATCGAATGACCTCCTCCAGAAGAAATAATTCCACGTCGAATTCCCTCGTCCACGAGTTCGGATATATCCAGATCATCCACTGATCGACACGAAGCCTTGCATTTTCCATTTTTATCGCATGAGATTACGATGGCCGGTTTGCCAAACTTTTCTTTCAATCGCCCGGCAACAATTCCTATAATTCCTGCATGCCAATCGGAATGATAGGAGCAAATAAAAGCGGCATTATCATCGACATTAGCAATGATTTTTTCCGTTATTTCATGTTCGATAATCTGGCGTTTTTTATTAAAATCGTCTAATTGCTTAGCAATATTTTTCGCTTCGATTGGATTTTTCGTAGTTAATAATTTTACACTTATATCTGCGGAAGACATTCTTCCGGCAGCGTTCAATTTTGGTCCTAAAAAGAATGATATCGTTTCTGCAGTAATAGTCGATCCGCGATATAGGCTCATTAACGCGTCGATCCCTAAGTTCTTCCTCTGCTGAATAACTTTGAGACCGACAGAAACAAATGCTCTATTCAAACCAATCAAATTAACAACGTCACAAACAGTCGCCAAAGCAACTAAGTCCAAATAATCTACCAAACAAGGCTCTTTTTTATTGAAATAAAATCCGGATTCTTTCAAAGATCGGTTAATTCCTACAATGCACATAAATACCAATCCTGCAGCGCAAAGATATTTATAATCGTCCTTTTCGTCGGGCCTATAAGGATTGATAATGGCAAGTGCACTTGGTATGGATGACATTTTATGATGATCGATTACAATAATGTCTATCCCAAAATTTTTAGCATAAAGTAACTCGTTAATGGCGCTCGATCCGCAATCTACGGCGATAATTAAGCTATCTTTATGTTTCGATAGGTTCTCGATATTAATGCCATATCCATCTTTAGATCTATCCGGAATTTCATAAGAACAATCTGCCCGCACATAATTCAGAAAATTAATGCAAATAGCCGTAGACGCTACTCCGTCGACGTCATAATCTCCAAAAATTACGATTTTTCGTCCACTTTTTATCGCATTAGCAACACAATCGACAGCCTTTTCCATATCAATAAATACAAAAGGGTCTGGCATTGTGTTTTTCACGGTTGTGTTGAGAAAATTATCTAGATTTTTAATACATCGATTTTCAGCAAGCGTTAGAACTAATTCTTTACTACTAGCATATTCTGTTTTTAAGCTCTGAATATTCCAAATTTTGTTTGTTAACGACGTAACTTTATACGACAAAACCCTCTTCCTTTGTAAACATCCAATTACAGAGAAATTTACTCCGAGAAAAATACAGCAAACGAAGCAATTTTAATAAATAAGAAAAAAAACAGCAAAAGCCGCGATTTATCGCCATTCGCAAAAATAAAGGACGACATCAGACCAGACAACCTATTCAAGCACGGTATCCGCAATTTCTAAAGTTACAGCGCCTCCTTTATTTCTGATCAGCTGCTCTATTTTTTCAGCTATGGAGGAATTATCTTTTAAAAACTGGCGAGCAGCTTCTCTCCCCTGCCCTATTTTTTGTCCTTCAAAAGCATACCACGCGCCAGATTTTTCGATTGCTCCAATTTTTGCGCCAATATCCAACAATTCCCCGCTTTTAGATATACCTTCGCCGTATATAATATCGAAATCAACGACTTTAAATGGAGGAGCGACCTTATTCTTGACGACTTTTACCCGAACCTGATTGCCGACAATTTGTTCTTTTTCTTTCAGCGTGCCGGTTCTGCGAATATCCAATCTCACGGACGCATAAAATTTCA
>JAISYW010000082.1 GCA_031269645.1 Holosporaceae bacterium | reverse complement strand
TAATAAACGAACACAGTTATTGTTTGATGTAAAGCTTGGTGTAAATCGGGATTGCCCTATAAAGATAGAAAGAGTTTGGCCGAGGCCTTTGATTTTCAGGCATACGGCGAAAATACTGCAAAGCGATATCAAAATTTTAATAGTAACTGAAAAATCAGTAAATCCATAAATAAACTCTATTTTTATTAGGCAATCTCGCCAAAGGATGTGGATTGACAACTAAAGGTATGTACAGCTCAGGACAACACGTTGATTTTTCAGCAGCAAAGCGAAATTTGTCGATCGCTTTGATATATTCGAGCAGGAGATTGGAAAATCAATATATTTTTCTAGCCAACCTATCTTTAGTCGACAATCCCGATCGTTAAAAATGCGATCTACTGTGTTTAGTGCCATCAAGTTTTCTATTAACAAAAGCCGACATAACTAATCCGCTGCTGATAGCAAACGTAAGCATAGAAGTTCCTCCGTATGATAAAAATGGAAGAGGTATTCCAACAACGGGAACAATTCCAATTACCATTGCGGTATTTATAAAAACTTGCAGAAATAGCGTAATTCCTAATCCTTGACACATTAAACACGCAAATCGATTTCTTACTTCGGATGCTGCCCAAAAAAAATAAAAAGTAAGATATAGAAAAAGAGAAATAATTAAAAAAGCCCCTAAAAATCCACTTTCTTCAACGATAGAGGTGAATATAAAATCCGTATTTTTTTCCGGAAGAAAATTTAATTTACTTTGGCTGCCTTGCATAAATCCTTTTCCGAGTATACGTCCAGATCCGATGGCGATTTTAGATTGTAAAATATGATATCCAATACCCAATGGATCTTTACTAGGATCGAAAAAAGTTAACATTCGATTCTTTTGATAATCATGTAGAAAAAACCAACATATCGGGCATAGCGCGATTCCGAATCCAATGATTATTCCAAATATTTTCAAATGAAAACCAGATAAAAATACCATACCTAACCCTACGCAAAGCAACAAACCAGCTGTACCCAAATCCGGCTGCTTGAGTATTAGGATTACAGGAAGCAAAATTAAAATGAGTGGCAATATATGGTATCTGATATTTTTTATTTCGATTGTGGACAACATCGAGTAATATCTAGCCAAAGAAAACACAATGGCTAATTTCATTAACTCAGATGGTTGAAAAGTAAAAAAATATAAATCAATCCACCGCTGAGCTCCAAGTCTTATAACCCCCAATATATCAACGACGAGAAGGAATATAAATATTACGGAGTAAAAAAGGTAAGCGTAGTTATTCCAAAATTTAAGATCAACTATATATGTTAAATATATTGCAATTATACACATACAAATATGAGCAAGATGTTTTTGTACTGAGCAATTGAATCCTCCATTAGTGCTATATTGAGCTAAAAATCCTATAAAAAATAACGCAAATACTAAGAAAAACAGAATTTTGAATTCATTTTTTTTCATATTTTGCCGACCATTAATTTATCGAATATTTTTCTTGCAATTGGAGCGGCAACAGAAGCTCCGCTTCTTCCATGTTCGATAAAAACAGCGACAATATACCGAGGATTGTTATGTGGTGCGGAGCCGACAAAGAAAGCATGATCTCTATATTTCCATTCGAAATTTTTTTGACTAATTCCTACGTCATTGGATTTTATTTTCCTTACTTGCGAAGATCCTGTTTTTCCAGATATTCCATACTCGGTCTGACATGATCCTGACGCTGTTCCGGTTGCGCAAACCTGATACAGCGCATTTTTTATTACGTCGGAATGTGTGCGATCCATAGGAGCTATAGGTAGTTTTTTTCGGCCATTTTTTATCAGAGTTGGAAAAAAATTGTAGTTATCAGTATATATTCTGCCAATCATGACTGCGGCCTGCATTAATGTTGATAGAAAAGCTCCCTGACCTATGCTGGTAATCATAGTTTCATACCTTTTCCACGAGGTTCCGTATTTCAAAAATTTCCATTCTTTCGTTGGCAATAGACCGACGCTTTCATTTGGTAGTTCTATACCAGTTTCAGAACCAAATCCAAATTTTTCAGCATATTTTATGATGGAGTTAATTCCTAACCGTTTAGATATTTCAAAGAAATAGCAATCGCACGATAAACGTATTGCATCATATAGATTTACGCTACCATGCCCCCTTCGATTCCAGCAATGAAAAACGTGCCCATCTTGTTTAATTCCGCCAGAGCAAAAAACCCTATAATGCGGAGATATTATTCCTTCACTTAAAGCGGCAAAAGCAACGACTATTTTAAATATAGAACCAGGAGGATATGTACAGCTTACTACCCGATTCATAAGAGGAAACAGAGGATTGTTGATTATACTTTTCCATTGATTCTTGCTCATTCCACCAGATATAAGATTTGAATCGAATCCCGGAACAGATACCATACTCAGAATTTCTGCATTTGACATATCAATAACAACACAAGCGCCAGCTTTTTCCTGCGCAATTAAATCGTAAACATATTTTTGAAGTCCAGAATTTATTGTTATGACTACGTCAGTTCCATTCGTTGGTTCAGTTTTGCTAATAATTCTTATTTTTTTACCCGTAGCATTTATTTCGGTTTGAATATTTCCAGTCTTACCAGTCAATCGATCATCGCAGGAAAATTCTATACCTGATTTTCCTGTTAAAATTTGAATATCATTGTTGCTTTTTGAAGTATAACCAAGAATATGGCTGAATTCTAACGGCATAGAGTAATTTCTAACATAAATATTTTCTATAAATACGTGATTTAATTTGAATAAAATCATCGATATCTTTGCATATTCGTTCCATGATAGATCTTCTTTTATCACGACATATGGTCTAGATTTCTTTTTTGAATCTAAAATGCGTTGTTTTTCTTGGTCCGTAAGATCTAGATACTTGTTTATAGTAATCATGCCTTCATTAAAAGATTTTTCATCACAAAGATCCATTAATAATCTATATTTATAGGAGCTAGTTGCCACGAATTTGCCGTCCGACGTTATAATGCGACCACGTTTTGGTAAAATCGGCGCTAGTTTAACTCTATTTTTATCGGATAACAGAGTATATTTTTCCGCTTGATAAACTTGTAACACAAACAAATTTACAAGCAATACTCCATACAAAACGTAAATTATAATTAAAGTAACTCTTACTCGGAGCTTTAAATCTTTTCTCAGATCATTATCGACGAGCATAAGAGCGTTTCATTTTTGGAAGAATATTTTTTACGAAACAATAAACGCAAAATACCGCTATCGTTAAAAATACGCGCGATATATGCCCATAGAAATCAAAACCTTTATTGAATATTATGGCGACAGCAAACGAAACCAACTTACAAAAGCACAGTAATAAGAAAAAATAATATATTTTGAAAATATCACTTACATATAATAATGTAGATCTCAACTCGCTATTTATTAGCGGAATAACCATAAAAGTCAAAAAAGACACTCCTATAAACTGCGCCGTATAAATATCAAAAAATAAAGATATGGCGAAAATTATTGCAGATTTCGCGCTATTTTCGCCGTACAAAGTGAAAATGTAACAATATAAAAGGCATTCTGCAAAACTAATAGATACAAAAAATAATATTACAAATGAAAAAAATATTGTTAGAAAGCAACTAAAATGTTGCAAGTTATTGTTTTTTAAAAACGAATACATATTTTAGAGAATAAAAATCAACAAACGGATCGACAAATAATTTTCCAGTTTTTTCTAAAACAGTTCCGACAGGAATTTTTTCGTCAAATATCCCGCCGTATCCTGAAGTTTCTACTAAATCTCCGTCTTTTATTGATATATCGTCTTCTTGAATTGCAGAAAGCAATAGCTTACTAGAATTATCTCCGTTTGCTATTGCATTAACATTTTTGATTTTTACTGGGATATTGGAATTTGAATCCGTAATCAACAATACTTTACTCCATGTATCATTAGTTTCGATTACGCGCCCAATTAATCCGTTATTATCCCTAACAACGTCGTCTTGCGATACGCCATCGAGTGTTCCCACATTTAAAATTGCAGAACGCGCGAAATCGTTTGAAAAAACAGTGACGACTTTGGCGACAATTAAAGAACCGGCAACTGTTTGCTTTATTGACAGCAAACGACGCAATTGTTCATTTTCGGATTTTAATTTTTTAAGATTACAGATTTCTTGTCTTAATTTGAGGTTTTCATTATGAAGATCCATCAGTACGCCGTCTATATCATGAGATATAAAATACATAAAATTTGTAAAACATCCCGAAACTCTATCTTGGACACGCTCTAAAGAAATTTTCAACAAAATCATATGGGTTCTCGATTTTTCAATTAGTTTGGTCGCAAAGTTAGAATGCAGAAAAACTAAAATCATAGCGTAAACAACAACTTTTCTTACAACATTTCTTTTTTTAAAACGTCTAAAAAAATTAGATGATTTTTTTATCAACTGTCCATTATTATCACGCATTTTTCATTAATAAGTCCGATGTAATACAGGTTTCATTATATCAATTTGTTCCAAGATTTGTCCGGTTCCTAGCGCGACGCAAGACAAAGGATCTTCGGCAACAGAAACTGGAAGTCCAGTTTTTATTGCGAGCATTTCATCAAGTTTTGACAGTAACGAACCTCCGCCGGTCATGACAATTCCTTTGTCGACGATATCTGCAGACAACTCGGGCGGAGTGTTTTCCAGAGCAAATTTTACGGCTTCCAAAACCAAAGAAACAGGTTCGGCCAAACTATCTACCATTTGTAATTCCGTAATTCTTATCTCTTTCGGCATTCCATGAATAAGATCGCGTCCTTTGATTAACATAAAGCGCCCTTCCCCGGTTTCCGGTTTGATAGCAGATCCAATTTCTTTTTTGATTTTTTCTGCCGTAATATCGCCAATCAAAAGGTTATGAAATTTACGGATATAATTAATGATAGCTTCATCCATTTTATCTCCGCCGACTTTCACAGAATTTCCATATACTATTCCGCCAAGAGACAATGTGGCCACTTCTGTCGTACCGCCGCCGATATCTACTATCATAGAGCCGGCTGCTTCGGTTACAGACAATCCAGCGCCTATAGCTGCTGCCATAGGCTCCTCTACAAGGAATACTTTTCTGGCCCCTGCACATTCCGCCGATTCTTGTATAGCTCTTCTCTCAACTGCGGTTGCACCCAGTGGAATACAAATAACGATTTGCGGGCTAACGAAACTTTTTCTATTGTGAATTTTTCTGACAAAATGTTTTATCATTTCTTCTGCAACATCGAAATCAGCGATAACTCCATCTTTTAACGGTCTAATTGCAGTTATATTTCCCGGGGTTCTTCCTACCATCAATTTGGCCTCTTCCCCTACGGCTAAAACGCGTTTTCTTCCTAAAATTTCTGTAAGAGCCACAACAGACGGTTCATTCAATACTATTCCTTTACCTCTTACATAAACCAAAGTATTTGCGGTACCTAAGTCGATTCCTATATCCGACGAAAATAATCCACGAAGAGCTGAAAACATTTTAATTCTTCCCTATATACGCCATACTTGTAAAGTAGTTTATTAAATGTAGAAAAACAAGCTCTATTCATGTATTTGTCCTCTGGTGATGGATTAAATTTTTTTGACGAGCAGTTGTAGTGATAAATGGAACATATCAGTTGATTTAGAGTAGCGCTTTTGTTTTGCGTAAAAGGCTTCTAAGATAAGCTCAATTAACTTTCCAATCTTATCCGATTATACTCTTGCACAACATAAGAAAAATCTATTTACCCGAATTTATGAACAGTTACGTAAAAAACACGCAAATACCATGTCAACCTACTTTGCAGTATTAAAAATTCTATCGCCGGCGTCTCCCAAACCGGGAACAATATAAGCTTGTTCGTTTAATTTCCTGTCCAAACTTGCCGTCACAATTGTTATTTTTGGGAATGCATGGAAAAGCTTTTCTAAACCTTCAGGAGTGCATATTACGCATACAAACGTAACATTTTCTTCCTTTATTCCTTTATCAAGAAATATTTTGATCGCTTCATATGCGCTACCTCCGGTAGCCAACATTGGATCGCAAATGAAAACTTTTATATCAGATGGGTTATCCAAAGTAGCCGGTAATTTATTATAATACCAAACAGGTTCATGCGTCTTTTCGTTTCTGTACATGCCTAAAAACTGAATAACTGCGTCCGGAATTATTTTTTCCGCCACCGATGTGATTGCAATACCAGCTCTTAGAATTGGCGCAATAATGATCTTTTGATTTGGATCGATACACTTGCAAATAGTTTTTTCTATTGGCGTTTCAACATCAACGACAGTCGTATGCAAATTTTTAGTCGCTTCGATAATCAAGAATTCCGATATTTTTTCTAAAGACGCCCTAAAATCGCTCGGTTTTGTATTCCTATTTCTAAGGATACACAAGAAATGTTGCATCAATGGATGGCTAACTACTACAAGACTACTATTATTTCGCGATTCGATACCAATTTTTTTGTTTTGTAATTTATCATTATGCCGAGTTTGAGTGCATGAGATGCATATCAATAATGCGAGGATTAAACTTCTTTTCATTGTATATTCGACCATACTTTTTTGTTAAAGATATGCTTTTTATTTATGTTTCGCAATATATTTATATAAATAAAAAAAAATTTTTTGATAGTTTTATGAAAAATATTTATAGTTTTGCGTTTTTTGATACAAAATGCTATTTATTAATGGGGTTGACAAAATGAAAATGGTACTAGCAACATGTATCGGTACATTTTTACTGTTTAATTGCCTAATATGTTGCGCCTTGCCTACAGAGCAAGGGCGCAGAGGAACATGATAAGGAAAAATTTGCTTGTGCCGTTGATCAGTGTCGTACTCTTATGAAGAGCACTATATGATTCACCTCATTATCTGCCACGAGTAGTATTGTAACATACATTTTCCCCATTTTATAGATACATTTAATTTAGGAATTGCCCTATAAGGATAGAAGATGTATACTGAGTGTAGTAGTTGGAAATGGAGAGAAGCTATGTTATGTGAGCATTGTAGTTCGGAAGCATTTTGTAAGAATGGTTTTACAAAA
>JAISYW010000034.1 GCA_031269645.1 Holosporaceae bacterium | reverse complement strand
AGAAACGACGAAGTTACGCAGCTGGGAAAAGATTATACAAAAATACTATCTGAGGTTGAGCAACACAGTCGCAACAAATCCTATCACGAACAGCAGGCGCGAAATTATCAAGAATTGCTGAGTCAGGGCGAGAGTTTAAGCTTCTCTCAGAGAAATAATCTGATGGATTCCGCAATGAAAATAGCGCAAAAAGAACATGGACTTTCTCACAAAGAAGCCTTCAATTTGCTAAATTCACAAAATCCGGAATCTGCGAAAATATTCCGCGAGGCCTATGACAAAAATAGTGAATCTCGCCGCGGAGATTCCTTCATGAAACAGCCGAATTTTGCAAGATTTAGCAACAAAAATTCTTTGAGAAATGAGTTTCAGCAGAAGGTTCAAACATTCACGAATAATCCCGAATTCGATCAACAATCGCAGCAGATAAAAGCGGATATGGATCACGGGATGGTTCAAATCAGCGATTCCACGATCAAGCAAAACATACAAAAACAAGGACAATCCATCCAAAGCAAAAATCAAAAAATTGGAAAAGAACTTCAGGAACGATCAAATATGGTAGCAACAACTGCCGCTGTTAATCAACTTAAAGATGCTTGGAAAAAATGATGAAGAAGTTTAGGAGGGAAAATGTCGAAATATTCTGATCATTCGACGGTAGGAGGACAGGTTCTAGCGCATCGATTTCGCATGATGACGCAAAACTGGCATATCATCGGAACAATTGGAAAATTCACTTGGCTGATTTCGTTCATTTGCTACATTTTTCACAAATGGAATATGCATCAAATATGGAATTATTTTTGCTGCGTAAAAGCTCAATATTGCGAAACCAGGACGACTTTATCCATGAGTTTTTCATCTTGGCTGCTAAATAATCGTGGACAATGGCGAGAAGTTTCGGATAATTTTATCATTAACTGTCCACCTCTGATGAAATTCAAGCAAGCCTTTGATGAATCGTTGTTTTTTGGATTGAAAATTAGCATTGCAGTGGCGATATTCTCAATGTGCGTTACAATTTTCATCAGCAAGAAACTGGGAAAATCGCTCACAGAAAAGAAAGAGCTGCTTTCCGGTCACGACTATGTTAATGCTAAGACATTGAAAAAGGCCATAAAAAATAAAAGCGATATTACTCTGGCAAAAATTCCATATCCGAAAAATGCGGAAGCACGACACACAATTATTACTGGCACGACCGGATCAGGAAAGACGAATATCATGATCGAACTCGTTGATCAGATAAGGGCAAAAAACGAAAAAGCTGTCATCGTGGATACCGTCGGAACCTTCGTTGAAAAATATTACAAAGATGGAGATATTATCCTAAATCCACTGGATTCGCGTTCCGTTTCGTGGAGTTTTTTGAGTGAATGCAAGAACGATTTTTTTGGCGATATTCTGCTAAAAAACACTGCCGCATGTCTGGTGGATCGTGGAAATTTGCAGGATAAATTTTGGGAAAATGCGGCCGAAATTGTTTTTGTGGAAGCAGCCAAAAAAGCCATTCAAGAAGGGAAAAGGACAGATGAGTTTCTGAACATTTTGCTTAAAGTGTCTCTGGGCGAAATTCAAAAATATCTGAAGGGAACCTATGCCCATAGTTTGATGGATCAGAACGCCGAGAAGATGGCCATTTCCATTCGCGCAACGCTCATAAATGCCGTATCAGTTTTTGATATTTTGAAGGAGTCTGAAAATAATTTTAGCATCAGAAAATGGCTTAATTCTGGCGATAGTGGAATTCTATTTCTGTCTTGTACTCCGATTCAAAGAACTGCTCTGATTCCGCTAATTACCGCTTGGATATCAATGGCAATGGAATCGCTGATGCAACAGGAACGTTCGGGGTTGCCGACAACGGAGGCAACTACATACGAACAATTTAATTTAGTACAGAGCAAAACGAGGGATCAAACGTCACGTTTGTGGTTTTTGGTGGATGAATTACACAATCTAAAAAGGCTTCCAAAGCTAGAAACATCTTTGGCAGAAATTCGCAAATTTGGCGGATGTTTTGTGATGGGAACTCAAATGATTTCGCAACTAAATGCTATCTATGGACATGAGATTTCTCGCACAATTACCGGATTGTGCGGAACGAAAATTGTTATGAGCATTCCAGAACCAGAAACAGCAAAATACATGAGTGGATTCCTTGGAGAAAAAGAAGAAATCTCTATAGCAGAATCAATTTCATATGGCGCAAATACGATTCGGGATGGCGTAAATATTTCGCAGCAAAATACGAAAAAATCCATCGTGCCGTATGATGAAATTATGAATCTAAAAACCGGAGAAGCTGTTCTAAAATTTCCCGGAATTGATCTGGTAGCCAAAACTCAATTCGAACTACACGAAGAAAAAAATATTATTCAGAGATTTTTATCTTTCAAAGAGGAAGAAAAACCAAATTCTGAATCAAAAGTAATCTCTCTTCAGGATTATCTAAAATCGCAAACAATTGCAGAAAACGATCTTTGTCTTTATCAAATTCCACTAAACGGTACAATTACGTCAAAACCAATCTATGTCTTCGATGAAGATATGACGCAATTTGCAAAATTTCTCAACGATGTTCGTGCAAAAAATAGGAAGATTGTAATCTTCGAAGACAGTTCCCAATTCTACGATTCCTGTTTTAAAGAGGATACCGATATTTTGCTAAATCCACGCAAAAACGGATACTCCTGGGATATGCTAGGAGAATTCGAAGGAGATTACAATTCTTTTTTAGATACTATAATTCAGTCTGCAGATGTAAATGATGCAAAAATCTATCTGGGTAATATACTTCTAAATATAGAAAAAATGACTCAAACAGTTACCACTTCAAACGTATTGGAGAAGCTTATTTTTCAGCCGATAAAAGAAGTTATTTCTGATATTTCAGAAATGTTACATTCAGAAAATGATATTGAAAACTACAAAATAATTCGGGCAAAACTCGCCATAAAATTGAATTTTTTAAAACCTATACAAAACGCCAATAAAGAAACTTCCATTCGAAATTATATCAACAATAATTGCGATGGCCGAATATTTTTCATTTCGTGTTTTGATGATACAATGATGATGAAGTTATCAAAGCTAATTATTGATTCGATATCTTATACAAATATTTTAAAAATATTCTCTTCAAAAATTGCGTTTTCAAAATCTAAAAACACAATTGTTGACGCTTTGCATACAAATGTTTTTGTTTTCAATGGGACAATTATTGCATCTAAAATCGAAATTCAAGACGAATTAAAGAAGATTTTCCATGACTTTCTCATAAATCAGAGTGAGAAAATTTTTGTAAAAGCATGCACAACTGATAAAATCATTTCCATAGAATGATCACATTTCAATTCCGAAACTGCGAATTTGTTCTTGTTGCAATTGTTTTTCTTTCAAGAAATCTGCTCGATTAAGAAAAGCAATACGTGATGCATAAGTTTTAATTTCCGGATCGTCTTTATCTTTTATGGCCGAAAATGCTTCACGCATGATTTTTTTATCATTCAGAATATGTATATTTTCTGGTGATAAATGTTCTGAAAGAATTTCTGCTTTTGCAGAAAGTTGTTGAATTTTTTCGTGAGATAAATCTGTTATATTTTCTGCTTTTTTAAATGCCTGAAAACACAAGGCCTGCTTAATGCTCTCGTGTGCCATTTCAACAGAAAGTTCTTTCGACTCAGATTCGCTCATTTTCTGATGAGCAATTATGCTGGCATATTCAAATGTAAGATCACCTTTATTAAGATCAAAATTCAAATTATGTTTTCCGCAATAGGCATATATCATTGATTTTGATACATGGGGAGCATAGTTAAAATTATTTAAATATACTTCATTCCGAAGTTCATAATCTTCACGTTTTCTATTGATATCCATAAAATGAGCAACGTTGTTTCCTCCATAATTGGAGATTCTATTCGTTTTCATATTTTCGAGTTTTTGGAAGAAATTCGCTTCTGCAGAATTTGATTTTTCTTTCATTTTATTCGCATATGCGACTTGGTTTTCCATTCCTTTTTTAGAATATTCCCGAGATACTTGATTTACGAATTCACGATGTAACGGATAATTCGCCAGAATTTCCTTTGCCAGATCATTACGAATTTCGCGAATTTGCGTGTATTCACTGTATCTAGAATGTTTTGTTATATTGAAATTTTCACTTCGCATTTTCTGAAACAAATCCCGTGATTCTTGCGAAGATTTTGCATAAAGTTCCACGGTACTTTTTGCATTCATTTCGACGTTTGTTAGTGGACGTTGCCGAAGTCCAACGGATATTTCCAACTTCTCCTTTGTTATTCCGATTTGATTCAAATATAATTTATGAGAATCGTAATTTTGAGCAATTTCTTTGCCGAGCTCTGTATTTGCATTTTTCAATTTGTGGTACTTCTCCCAATTTTGGTTTTCAGCGTATATTTCTCGAAGTGTTTCTGCCATTTCCATCAGATTATTTTTGTACTCATAAACTCTAGTTTTATTGGAATTATCCTGCATGTGATAATCTACAATTGAATCTTTGTGCCGATACTTGGAAAGATTATCCACCAGGGATTTGAAATTTTGAAAATCCGACGTTTTGTAAAACATGGCCACGTCTTTTTTATGACGAGTCATGGCGACATAGGTCGCGCTAGCGTCCATCATTTT
>JAISYW010000131.1 GCA_031269645.1 Holosporaceae bacterium | reverse complement strand
ATCAAAGAGTTCACGTTTTAGGAACAAATATCGAATGCGATATTGTTGGTATATATAATTTCGGAGCTGGAGATTTGTTGGAAATATCTTATAATGCAAATACTTTTCTAATACCATTTACCAAAGAAAATTTTCCAAATTCTGATGATAAAATAGCGATAGCCCGAAAGGCATTCAACGTATTCGGCAGTTGATATGTGGCAAGCCAATGTTTTTACTGTTTTTCCCGAGGCTTTTCCTGGTTCTTTAGGGGTTTCTGTTATAGGAAAAGCGCTAAAATTAAATAAATGGAATCTGAATATCATTGATCTAAAACAATTTCCAGCAAAATTAGATAGAATTGATTTTCCTCCATTTGGAGGAGGAGCAGGTATGGTTCTTTCGCCTTTGACTTTCGAAATGGCATTTAATCTCCTAGGAGAAAATCAAAAAAATATGCGTAAAATTTATTTTTCTCCCCGCGGAAGGCAATTTAATCAAACGGATATACAGGATCTTGCCGATTCTCACGGAGTAACAATGTTGTGTGGAAGATATGAAGGCGTAGATCAGCGGATACTGGATTATTATTCTTTTGATGAAATTTCCATTGGAGATTTTGTGCTGTCTGGGGGAGAGGTCGCCGCAATGGCTATTATAGAAAGTTGCGTGCGGCTATTGCCAAATATCGTCGGAAACACCGCATCCATATGCGACGATTCATTTAAAAACTGTCTATTGGAGTATAACCAATATACCAAACCTCAAGTCTTTAACGGGTTATCGGTGCCAGACGTCATACTCTCTGGCAATCATGAAAAAATAGATGAATTTAGAGCTAGTCAGTCTAAAAAAATTACCCAAAAACGTCGCACCGATTTGTGGAAAAAATATATTGCGATGAAAATGAAATCCATTCGAAAGCAAAAAAATACATTTTAACTGTTATAGTCTTATAATTATGTATAAAGTCTAATTACATTTTCTAAATAATCTCAAATTTAGCAATTTATAAATATTTTTGCTGTAAAACCATAAAATACCATATCGGGAGCGTTTATGGACAAAAAAATATATCTTTTCTGGTGTCTTATCCTGTTTGCTTGCTGCAACAGAGGACAAAACATTGACGATATCGCCTCCAGGCACGCAGACAAACTCCGCAAACATTTTGTAGGAGATAGCACCGAAGACGTGTCGACTTTAATTTCCGAAACAAGAGCAATTTCTAGACGACTAAAAAACGCCGGTATGATCGATCAGGCGAATAAATTTGATTCCTATACAGATGTCCTAATGTATGGAAATAATACCATAGACGAATCTTTGCACGACGTAATGGAGCTTGTAAAACATAGAAATTGCGTTTGTCCCACTTTGCAAAGCATTAGGACTAAATTGTTTGGTTGTTTTTAGTTTAGGATTATAAATAAATTTTAAAATTTGGTAATTTTGAATTAATGTATCTACATATCATTACCTACTCGAAGCAATTTCAAGATCAACATCCGACAAATATTTTCCGGTTGGTTATTTAATCGCTAGCGATTTGTATATGAAGATGTTACTATTCAACATATATTCTCTTAGGTTTGAGGTATAGGATGCAATTGCCGCACTGGTGTTTTTTGTTATCTTTGCTATTATGCTCCGCTTGCGATCCGGTTACTTGGATTATCGGTGGCGGCGCCGTTGCTGGAACAACCGCCATTCGTAATCAAGAAGGTATTTCCGGTAGTCTTTCTGATACAGAATTACAGGCCAAAATAAATCATGCTTTATTTGAAAAAGATAAAGATCTTTTCGATAGGGTTGAATTGGCGCTTAAGCATGGAATTGTCGTTGTAATTGGGTATATGAACGACGAGTTCCAACGCGAAAAAGCTCTCCAGATAATTAAAGATATTAAAGGTTGCAATGATGATATATATGATGAAATAAAAATACAAGACATGCCTGATGCCTCAGATCTTGCGCTCGATTCCAGCATAACTTCGCGAATCAAATCGTCTTTATCGTTTGACGGAAATGTTCATTCGTTAAATTTCGACGTAACGACGGTTAAAGGAATTGTTTACATTTGCGGAATCGCTCAATCCAAATATGAAAGAGACGTCGTAATAAATCATGCAAGAACAACATCTGGGGTAGAAAAAGTAGTCGCCTATATAAAATTAAATAAAAATAAAAGCGGCGACGACAAGTGAGCTCAAATGTAAAAACAGTTTCGTTTCTTGGAATTTCTACGATAGAAATTGACGTTCAAATTCAAATGTTAAGCGGTCTTCCCGCTTTTACTGTTGTAGGATTGCCGGATAAAACTGTTGCCGAGTCGCGCGAAAGAATTAGAGCATGTCTTTATTCAATGGGGATTGCTCTTCCGGCCAGAAGGATTACAGTTAATTTAGCTCCGGCAGATGTACAAAAAGAAGGAAGTCACTACGATTTGCCAATAGCGTTGGCTCTTTTGGCGGCAATGGATGTTATTCAGCAGGAAGACGTGGAAAATGTGATTGCTTTGGGAGAATTATCGCTCAATGGAATCCTTACTAAAGTACCTGGAATTCTGCCGGCCGCCATCTGGGCAAAATCTCAGAATAAAATTCTAATATGTCCGGAAGAACAGGCGCAAGAAGCAGTTTGGGCAGGAGAAAATGCTATTCTGGCTCCTAAAAGTCTACTGTCATTGATAAATCACTTTAAAGGAGAACAAATTTTATCGAAAGTTACAGTTAAAAATTCAGAACACACAGTTAAGTCGTCGGATTACGGCTGCTTTAGTGATATTAAAGGACAAATAGTGGCCAAAAGAGCTATGGAGATCGCAGCTGCCGGCAGTCATAATATACTTATGCTTGGTCCTCCTGGGGTCGGGAAATCATTGCTTGCTGCGAGAATTCCTGGCATTTTACCTCCAATCACGTCGGAAGAGGCTCTTGAAGCGACAATGATCCATAGTTTAGCCGGCCAAATGAGCGAAGTAGGTCTCATTACCGAAAGACCTTATAGAGCGCCTCATCATTCAGCTTCATTAGTGGCGTTAGTAGGCGGAGGAGTAAATGCAAAACCTGGAGAAATTTCCCTCGCTCACAGAGGTGTATTGTTTTTGGACGAGTTGCCGGAATTTTCTCGTGCTACTTTAGAAGCTTTGCGACAACCATTAGAAATTGGCAATATCACAATTGCGCGGGCCAATAGTCACGTAACCTATCCGGCGCGCATTCAATTGGTTGCCGCAATGAATCCATGTCGCTGCGGCTATCTCGGAAATGCGGAAAAAGAATGTAATTTAGCTCCAAAATGCGGAAAAGATTATTTAAGAAAAATTTCCGGACCGCTGTTGGATAGAATAGATATATTTGTTGACGTTCCTGACGTTAAAATCGCCGATTTCGCGCAGAATAAAAACGATATTGAACAATCTGCTTCAATTAGAAAGCGAGTAATTGACGCAAGAGAAATACAAAGTGATCGTTATAAGCATTGCGCTTTCAAAACAAATTCTGAAGCAAACGGACATGAATTAGAGCAATATCTTAACGACGCTGCCAAACAAATACTCTACAAATGCGTTGAAAAAGCGAAAATTTCTGCTCGAGGATATTATAGAGTCGTAAAGCTTGCTAGAACTCTTGCAGATATTTCGAAATCAGACTCCATAGAAATCGAGCATGTATCCGAAGCTTTAAGCTACAGAAGAATCGTATAGTTATCTGCCAGTGATATAGCACGCCAATGATATCGCAAGTAAGATAACGTCTATTATCTCGGCACTAATTTATGGTTTTTCCTAAATTACTAGCGCCTTGATTCGGTATAGCTGTTATTGTAGTATTGTGAACATCGCTTTTGTCCCCTTCGTCTAGAGGTCTAGGACACCGCCCTCTCACGGCGGCAACAGGGATTCGAATTCCCTAGGGGACGCCAAGAATTTATTTATACGCGTGGAAAATTAATCTTTTCCTTATTCATAATCAAGCAAAAATTAGTGATTTTTTTGAAACCAAACGTTTTTCAGAAAATTTGCAACAAACATACAACATTTGAGAATCCCCTAGTGGTAATTTTGACTAAAAAAGATCGAAATAGTACGTTTTAAGCATAATCTTTGCGTTTTATGGAGATTTTCTCTTCTATTGCCTAGATTAATTAATTCATGTATCTTTTCGTTATTTCTGGGTGATTAGCTCAGTGGTAGAGCTTCTCGTTTACACCGAGGAGGTCGGCAGTTCGAACCTGTCATCACCCACCGCGTTGGTGTGTTGCGCGCTCGTAGCTCAATTGGATAGAGCGTCAGACTACGGATCTGAAGGCTAGGGGTTCGACTCCTCTCGGGCGCGCCAAATCTTGATGACGAAAGAGTAACTTTGTTTGAACATTTTATTCAGAATTATGGGTATTATGCGGTTTTTATATGCGCCTGCCTAGAGGGAGAAATTGCCGTACTAACCGCCGGTTTTCTGTGCAAACGGGGAATAATGTCCCTGCAAATGGTGATATTTTTCGCTTTTTTAGGAACTGTAATAACGGAACAATGTCTTTTTTTTGTAGGCCGAATATATGGAGCAAGACTGCTCAAAAAATATCGAACATTAGAAAAAAAATCCCATAAAGTAATCGAGTTTTTGCAAAAATACAGTTCCGTTTTTATTTTTGGGTCTCGTTTTGTCTATGGAATTAGGAATATTAGCCCAATCATCATAGGGATGGCCAAAATTCCTCCGCTGAGATTTTCAATTTTAAATGTTCCCGCTGCCTTTATTTGGTCTGTTAGCGTCGCCGGTGTAGGATATGCGTTTGCTGATTTACTTGAAATCGCCAAGGAACGCGTAGAATATTTGCAAATAACAGCGCTCATTCTGTTATGTGGCGCGTTATTGTTTTTTATTTATAAGAAAAAATAAAACCGATTTAGATATGAACAACTTACCAATTGCTACCTGGAAGATATTAACGTCATTTGCCGAGAAAATTATTGTTAAAACGAATTCCGCGGTACAGACGCGTAGTATTCGGCCTTTAGTTTTTCCAATATTTGCGGATATTTATTGTATAATCGACGCAGATTATTAGTATTTTCCGTTGCATTGATTTTCCATAAAGCGGCTCATTTGCGATATTGCGATCTTTTTCAGGATTGATCATGCGGAGAATTCTTTGGTTGAGTCGATGTACCAATGAAACTAAGACCCACTGATTGAGTGGCTTATGTTTTCGCTGTAGTGTATAGCATTAATATCGTGTTATAAGCTTAACGTATAGAGATTGAGGAAGACTATGAACAAAGCAGAGATTACACGTATGATAGTAGATAAATCAGGATTGACCGTTAAAGACAGCGAGAACTTTCTGAAATCTTTTACGGAAGTTGTAGAGAAGATTCTGTCTAAGGGAGACGACGTTGTTCTTATAGGTTTCGGGACGTTTTCGGTGGCGAAGCGCGGAGCGAGAGTTGGTCGCAACTTCCGGACGGGCAAGGCGATTAAGGTTTCGCCATCAAAAACAGTAAAGTTTAAGCCAGGAAAGAATCTCAGAGACAG
>JAISYW010000088.1 GCA_031269645.1 Holosporaceae bacterium | reverse complement strand
AATGAAATCTTATGAAATTTTATGCAATCTTTTTTGTTTATATAATTAACTTATTATTACTGCATTAAAAGCAAAATCGCCTGTTTTCATGTATGATACAAAAGTGGCAAAATTGCATTTGGACAGTCCCGTCCGCACCGCAAAAAAATTGATACCCTTTTTTTGCTGTGAATTAAAAAAGTATTACCTTTGCACTCGCAAACGCGGAAGTAGCTCAGTTGGTAGAGCATCAGCTTCCCAAGCTGAGGGTCGCGGGTTCGAATCCCGTCTTCCGCTCCAAAGTAAATCACTGGTTTACAACACAAAATAATATCTCAATAAATAGCGGCTCATATTTTTTTTCTTTATTTTTGTGGCGGAATGTTTTACAAAAAACGGGATAATATGGCGACTTTTAAAGCGGTGGTTTTAGCGCACCACAAAAAATCTGACGGGACATACAATGTCAAAATCCGGATAACTCATAACCGCATAGTACGGTATATGAAAACGAATATTTTTGTCGATAAGAAAGAATTGACAAAAAGCATGAAGATAAAAGACGAGGGCATAAATTACGAAATCGAAGGTATCGTAAGGAAATACCGGCATAAATGCAATCTGTTGGGGAAGCGGATAGACAACATGAGCGTCGAGCAGATTATCGAGCATCTCGAAAACGATAAACCCTTTTCTTTGGACTTCATAAAATTCGGCAGAGAGAATGCCGAAAGGTTGAGAAAAGAAGGGCGCGAAGGTACGGCGCGCAATCACGACGTCGCTCTGAATGTCCTGTCCGAGTTTATCAAAAAGGATACGCTTGACATATCAGAAATAACGAGCAAGTTCCTGAAAAAATTCGTTAAATGGCTCGACGAAAGACAGCCGGAAACAAAACGGGTAAAAGGACAGAGAGCGCCATCGCTGTACACGTCGATTATCAGGGCAATCCACAATACGGCAAAAGAAGAATATAACGACGAGGATACGGGAATAATCAATATTCCGCTGTCCCCTTTTGCGAAGTTTAAAGTGCCGCATGAACCGGCGACGCGCAAACGAGCCTTGCCGGTAAATGTTATTCAGAGTATCATAGATTTACCTTATGAGCCGGACAGAATCGGCGGCAAATGGAGCAGGTTTAACCGTGTAACAGACAGTTTGAGACTGCAGCCTTTACCCAGCCTTCCCCAAATTCGCGATATGCCGCTCTCTGGGTTATAAGGTCGTGTGGTTTGCCTTTTGTCTTTGCTTTTGCCTCTCTGCGTTTTTCGTACTCCGATACGCAGAGGATGCCAAACTCCAGCAACATGGTCTTTGTCTCAAACAGTCCGTTCATTGCTATATCTCCTCAATTTTTTCTCCGCTTCTATAAAAAAATCATCGAACACATCTCTCTTCGGGGTCATATCGCTGTTTTCCCCGCTTTTCTCTTCTATCGGAGTTTTTTTGGGAATTTGGGAAATTGTTATTAGTTTGTCTATCAATGCAAATGTGCGTTTCGTGATTTTATAATCGCTAAAGGCGTGGCTTAATTCCAAAATTACTTCGAGTATCTCTGCAGTCTCCTCGTCGGACTTGCCCGTCTCGGTCTGATACTCCTTTAACCTCTGCTTAGATATGTCGAGATAATCATCTCGACTCCGACCCAAGAAAAGTCCTGTACCAAATGCTATCATACCTTCCCCCATATTTCGGTTATACCAATCTCGTTAAATATAGCCTCAATTGCTTGTATTTCAGCCTCGTTATGAGGCACTCGACCGTTCAGGTGGTTGAGAAATGCCTGTTTCGTCGATATGTCGAGAACAGCCATAATCTTCGCCCGTACTCGCGCAGCTTTTCCCTGCGCTACGTGCATCCAGCCTATCTGAAAGGCTGTTTTTTCGATTGTGTCAATATTAACTTTTTTCATTACTTTTTCTTTACTTTTTCTTTGCTTTTATAAATAATTCTTTGCAAATCGAAAGTTTTAGTATTTTTGTCCCAAAATTATCGCATTTGCGAGTGCAAAGATAAACAAAATGTTTGTATTGACAAAACATTTTGTTTAGAAAAGGTGAAAAATTTTAATTTTATTTTGTATATGAATGAAAATGATAGATTTACAGAAGTGTTAAATTATTTGATTGGGAGTAAAAAAGTCAGAAATCAACAAGAATTTACAGACAGAATAGGGTCAAATAAGAGTACAGTTTCCCAAATTAAAAATGGTGAGACCAAAATTCCAAACAATTTGTTTGAGAAAATAACAACTGCTTTTCCGATTATTTCGTTTGATTGGTTGAAAAAAGGTGAAGGTGAGATGTTGAAAAACAATCAACAAATAGGAAACATCTCTAATAGCACAGTTGTCGGAGCAGATATAAATGGAAATGGGATAACCATTTCACATAATGACTTTGCTGGAATAATAGAAGGCTATCAAGAAGTGATTAAAAAAAATCAGGAACAAATAGACAAATTGATAGAAATTATAAAAGAAGTAACAAGTCATGACAAATAATCAACAAATTGGAGATATAGTAAACAGCATATTGAAAGACGTTAATATAAATCAACAAATCAAAGATTTGGTAATTGCGGTTCAGAATCATGTAAACGCATTAGAATTTCGAATCAATGAATGCAAATCGGAATGTGAAAAAGATATAGATAAGAAAATTAATGAGGAATGTAAAAAACAAATAGGCTATTTAGCAAATGTGGTTCAAATATTAAGTACTAATCTAAATAGCTTGGAGCAAAAATACGAAAAACAAAAAAATGAATATGACAAGCAATTTGATGTTTTAAGAGGTAAAATATATGTATTGCGCGAAAAGAAACATATTAAACATTGTTGGGTGCATTGGTTTTTGTGGGGGATAGTAATTATTTTGCTTGGTGGAATCTTTTTTTCTCAAATAAAATATTTTCAAATTGAAGATAATTATGTTGGTTTAGTGCTCGGCTTCATTGGTGTACTTGCGACGTTTATCGTAGTTAGCAATTATGTACAAGTAAAATCAGTTCAAAATGAGATAAACATGATTCGTGACGAATTAGATAAATCAATATATGACGCTAAAGGTGAATTAGCGTCGCTTTCGTATTGCACAGAAGCCGTTAAATTTGAACGCGACAATTCCATTGTTAATGCAGTTGGTTGTTATATTGCCGCAATATATTGTATGACAGATATTAGGGTTAAACCAAAGACGATAAATATACTACTACAGGGCATCAGTAATGTTATTGAAAAAACCACTCCACAATCATTTGTAGATAATTGTAGCCATGTAAACATAAATATGAATTCTTCATGTATTAATTTATTGCAAAAGATTAATACAAAAGTTGGCAATAAGGATGATGTTATAAAATTTATTCAAGAGATAA
>JAISYW010000065.1 GCA_031269645.1 Holosporaceae bacterium | reverse complement strand
AATTCATCCATAATCTAAGAATTTATGAACGAGAAAAGGAAATTGACGGAAAACTATGCACAGACGTGGATGTTACCGCTGAATTTATTCCGACAGTTGAGGAAAAAGTAAAATTATTTGATTGGTTAAACGAAAGAAAAGACATTAAACAGGATACATTATTGCAATCCTATTTCAAAATAAAGAAAAAAAACATAACCGATGATAATTTGCCTTATCGCTGGAAGTATGTAGAAGACAAAGAGTATCCATGTAATGAAACACACGCTTTAATATTAAATCGGTTGGATAAAGCCGGTATCTCTAAAGATTTTCTTGACAAAGAAAGAGAATTTGCCCTTTGGCATATCCTTTATTCAGTGAGCGATAAAGAAGAAATCGGAAAAGCATTAAAAAAATTTGCTAAAAAGAATAATTTAGATGATAACTTTGTCGAAGTGTTCGCAAAATTTCCACCATTTACGAAAAATTACGGCTCATACTCTGCCAAAGCAATTGAAAAATTATTGCCATTAATGCGCATGGGAAAATATTGGGACGAAAACGCTATTGCTGTAGAAACAAAAGAGCGCATACATTCTATCATGGAACGATTAAAAGATATTAATCCTGATGAAAAGAATCTCGAAAAGAAGTTTGAAAATATATCCGACGAAAATATACCAAAACAAGTGCTGAAAAGTTTCTTCAAAGTTGAAAATCCGTACTCGGGATTAAATACCTATCAGGCATGTTACGCCATTTATGGTCGCCACTCGGAAGCAAGCGATACCACTAAATGGAAGACGCCTCAAGACATTGATGAATATCTAAAGGAATTTAGACAACACTCTTTACGTAATCCGATAGTGGAACAAGTTATATTGGAAACATTACGGACGGTTCGGGATATTTGGAAACGATATGGAGATTTATCGGAAATACACATTGAGTTAGGCAGGGAGATGAAAAACCCTGCCGACGAACGAGCAAAAATAACTACCAAAATAACTGAAAACGAAAACACCAATCTTCGTATCAAAGCTTTGTTGATGGAGTTGAATAATCATACCGATGTAGAAAATGTGCGTCCCTATTCACCCAGTCAACAGGAAATTTTAAAACTATACGAAGAAGGTGTTCTAAATTCCGTTGCCGAAATTCCGGACGATATTATCAAGATCACCAAATCAAGCCAACCGACACAATCAGAATTAGTGCGATATAAACTTTGGCTGGAACAAAAATACCGTTCGCCTTACACCGGAGAGATAATTCCCTTGGGAAAACTGTTTACTTCAGCATACGAAATAGAACATGTTATCCCGCAATCCCGTTATTTTGACGATTCGTTGAGTAATAAAGTTATTTGCGAAGCAGAAGTAAATAAACTCAAAGATAATGCGCTCGGATACGAGTTTATTAAAAAACACGGTGGAGAAAAAGTAGAACTCAGCTTTGGAAAAACAGTTGAGATATTATCCGTTGCAGCGTATGAGAAATTTGTAAAAGACAACTATGGAAAACTTCGCGGAAAAATGAAAAAGTTACTCCTTGAAGATATTCCCGAATCATTTATTGAACGCCAATTAAATGATAGCCGTTATATCAGTAAAGTTGTCAAAAATTTATTATCCAATATTGTTCGAGAAGAAAAAGAGCAAGAGGCAACTTCTAAAAATGTAATTTCATGCTCAGGCGGCGTTACAACTATCCTAAAGCAAGACTGGGGGCTCAATGATGTTTGGAATAAAATTATTACGCCCCGATTCGAACGAATGAATATGTTAACAAAAAGTAATCTATTTGGACAGTGGGTAAATAAAGAAGGAAAAAATATTTTCCAAATAGAAATGCCGTTAGAGTTCCAAAAAGGATTTAATAAAAAACGTATAGATCACCGCCACCATGCACTGGATGCATTGGTGATTGCTTGTGCCACACGAGAACATATTCAATACTTGAACAATGAACATGCACAATCAAAAAATGACGATGTTCGCTATGGCTTAATGAAAAAGCTACGCCGAATGGAAGAACGAGAAGTAACGAGAACAAGATATGGGCAAAAAGTTCGTGAAAAAATCACTGTCGCTTGTGAGTTTTATAAACCATGGGAAACCTTTACACAAGATACGCAAACTGCATTAGAAAATATTATTATCAGTTTCAAACAAAATCTACGAGTAATAAACAAAACGACCAATAAATATCAAGTTTATAAAAATGGAAAGAAAATTCTAAAACCACAGGAAAAAGGCGATAGTTGGGCAATACGCAAACCATTACATAAAGAATTTGTATTTGGTAAAGTAAATTTACCGAGAATTAAAGTGCCAAAAGATAAAATAACTGTAGCAATTAGGCGAAGTTTGGATACTACTTTTGATGTAAATAAAATAGAAAATATTACCGATACCGGAATACAAAAAATTCTAAAAAATTATCTTGCGAGTAAAGACAATGATACTAATTTCGCATTTTCGCCAGAAGGAATTGAAGATATGAATAAAAATATAAAACTTTATAATGATGGGAAATATCATCAGCCCATTTATAAGGTTCGTACATTTGAAGTTGGCAACAGATTTTCGTTAGGTTTTTTTGGAAACAAAAAAGATAAATATGTGGAGGCAGCAAAAGGGACAAATCTGTTTTTTGCAATTTATGCAGACGAAAACGGTAATCGGACATTTGAAACCATTCCTTTAAATATCGTTATAGAACGATTGAAGCAAGGATTACCAGAAGTGCCGGAACATAATGAT
>JAISYW010000100.1 GCA_031269645.1 Holosporaceae bacterium | reverse complement strand
ATTGTTAAAAAAATTCAAAAATATAGAGTTCCTGAGCCATATAAGGGAAAAGGCGTTATCGTCGAAGGTCAATATGTGTATCGGAAAGAAGGGAAGAAGAAGTAATTATGGTTAGATTTTGCAAAAATTTTAAGCGTCGAGTAAATAGAGTTCGCTATAAAATCGGCCATAATAAGGCATTTGGAAAACTGAGACTGTCTGTCTTTAGATCTGAGCGGCATATTTATGCTCAAATAATCGATGATAATTTGGGAAGAACATTATGTGCTGCGTCGACACTAGAAAAAAGCTTCGGAAAATCTAATAAAACGTCTAATTGCGATGCGGCGACTAAGGTTGGTAAAATGATTGCCGAAAAAGCTATAAGCGCCGGAATTAAAGAGGTTGTTTTTGATAGGGGCGGATATAGTTATCATGGAAAGGTGGCAGCTCTTGCAAACGGCGCTCGTGGCGGCGGTTTGTTGTTTTAGGGAATATTTTTATGAGTCGTGAAGAAATAGCTTATGTCGAGAAACTTGTGGCCATAAATCGTGTCGCCAAAGTTGTTAAAGGAGGGAAAAGATTTTCTTTTTCTGCTTTGGTTGTCGTTGGCGATGGAAAAGGGAGAGTTGGCTACGCCAATGGAAAAGCTAGAGAGGCAGCTGACGCCGTTAAAAAAGCTTCGGAAAGAGCTAAAAGATCTATGATTAAAATTCCTATGCGCGAAGGACGTACTTTGCATCATGATTCCTTTGGAAAATTCGGCGCGGGTAAAGTAATATTGCGTTCTGCCGTTTCTGGAACAGGAATTATCGCTGGTGGAGCAATGAGGTCTGTTTTTGAAGCGTTAGGTATACAGGATGTCGTTAGTAAATGCCTTGGTTCTACCAATCCGCATAACATGGTTAGAGCTACTTTTAATGCTTTACAGATGGCTTTTTCTCCAAAGTATATTGCTAGCAAACGTAATAAGAAAATTGGAGAGATTGCTTTTCGTCGTAGTTTGATAAATAAAGTAGGATAGATATGGCTAAAGCTAAATCTTGTAAAGTGCAGATAATTCAGACTGTTAGCCAAGCTAGGTGCGAAAAAACACAAGTACAAAGTTTAAAAGCTTTGGGATTGGGTAAGATTGGTAAAAAAGTCGTTTTAGAGGACAATAACTGTATTAGAGGGCTTATAAAAAAGGTCTCTCATCTAATTAAAGTTGAGGAATTACATGAGTAGATTTGGTTTAAGTCATCTTAAAATTCGCAACGGAATAGATAAAAAGTCGCTTGGAAGAGGAATTGGGTCTGGTTGCGGAAAGACCTGCTCCTATGGTCACAAAGGTGGTAAAGCTCGTTCTGGGCGTGGCGCCGTCAGTTGGTTCGAGGGCGGACAGATGCCGATTTTTAGAAGACTTCCCAAAAGGGGGTTTTCTTCAATGAATGATAAATCGTCTGCGGCCTATCTAAATCTTGTTGATTTACAAAGATTATATGATGCCAAGGTGATTTGTTCTGAAAATGAAGTGAATCTTGAGGTCTTGAAAAATGTTGGCGCTATTAGGAAAACTGCGAAAACAGTTCGTCTATTAGCAAAAGGCGAATTAAAAGTAGCTTTAGATCTTTTTGTTGGGTATGCTTCCAGCGCTGCGATTAAAGCGATAGAAGCTGCCGGCGGAAAAGTTCATATAATTTAGGTTTTTTTATGGTAAGTACTGTTTTTGAACAGGGGTTTAGTCTCGAATCGCTATCAAAAGCTTCTGGTCTAAAAAAAAGGTTTCTTTTCACTTTTCTGGCTCTTTTTGTGTACAGAATAGGAACTTATGTGCCTCTTCCTGGTCTTGATCCCGCCATTATTGAGGAACTTGCCAATAGACACATAGTCGGCGGCGGTATTCTCGGAATGTTTAATATGTTTTCGGGAGGCGCTTTAAGCCGTATGACGATTTTTGCATTGAATTTGATGCCATATATTTCTTCAAGCATTATTATTCAGTTGTTTACCATGATTTCTCCAACTTTGGAGGCATTGAAGAAAGAAGGGGAGATTGGTAGGAAAAAAATTAATCAATATACGAGATATTTAACTATTTTTGTTGCTAGTTTTCAGGCTTATGGCATTAGCTTGTATTTGATGAGCACTCAAGGAAGTCCTGTTGTTATCGGAGGGTTGTTTCCTGTAATATCTGTTCCGTCTTTGGTTTGTGGAACTTTGTTTTTGGTTTGGCTTGGAGAGCAGATAACTTCGCGTGGAGTTGGTAATGGATCTTCCTTGTTAATATTTTCTGGTATCGTCGCTAATATGCCAGCGAGTATTTCTAATATATTTGAGTTGGGACGAACTGGTGCAATTTCGGTTTTTTCGGTTGTTGCAATATTTGCTATAGCCATTTTTGTTATTGTTTTTGTGGTTTTTATGGAGAGAGCTCAACGACGAGTGAATATTAGTTATCCGCAAAGACAGGCGCTAATAGCTCAAGGAAAAAGCATGGACGTTAGTCATTTGCCATTAAAAATCAATTCTGCCGGTGTTATTCCTCCTATATTTGCATATTCTTTACTATCTTTACCTTTGATGTTGGCTAATTTTATTAAGGATTCTGATAATGAATTTTTAAGCTCATTTGTTTTGTTTTTTAGCCGAGGAGGACTCTTATTTTCGTTCATTTTAATTGCTTTAATAATGTTTTTTTCGTTTTTTTATACAGCTGTTGTCTTTAATCCTACAGAAACTGCTGATAATCTGAAAAAAGCTGGCGGTTTTATTCCCGGGGTGCGTCCTGGTCAAGCAACAGCTGATTATCTGGATTACATTTTGACGAGATTAACTACTGTTGGCGCTCTGTATATGGCTTTTGTGTGTATTTTACCTGATATTGTAAATGCAAAATTTGGAGTACACTTTATTTTTGGTGGAACAGGTATTCTGATCGTTGTTGGTGTAACTATTGATACGATAACGCAGGTTTACACTCATATACTTTCTCATCAGTATCGAGGAGTGCTGAAAAAGAGCGAAAAAAGGAGAAAGTTGTGAGGGGTATTTCTGTTGTTATTCTTCTCGGGGCCCCTGGTGTTGGGAAGGGGACTGTTGCACAGTATTTGAAGGATAAATATAATGCTTATCATTTTTCTACTGGAAATTTATTAAGAAATGAGGTAGAAAAAGGATCCGATATCGGCAATAAAGTTGAGGACACTCTTAGGTCTGGCGGTTTGGTTGGCGACGAGATTGTTAACGAGCTTGTTAAGCAAAATATTGAAAAGGTTGTTAGCGACGGTAGTGTTGTCGTTTTGGATGGATATCCAAGGACAAAGAATCAGGCCATCGTTTTGGATGATATGTTGTCTGGCAAGCTAAAGGAAGTTATTCGCGTAATAGAAATAGATGTGGACAAAGAATGCCTTGTTGCACGGTTGTCCAAGCGTCGTGTATGTATAAAATGCGGAAATACATTTGGACCGCAAGATGGTGTTACGATTTGTTCGTGCGGCGGGAAATTGATAAAAAGAAAAGACGACGAGGAGTCGGTGATCAGAAATAGGCTTAAAAAGTATGAAGAGGATACTCTTCCTGTTTCGAGGTATTATGCTGACCGGTTGGTTAATGTTTCTGGCGATGGATCTCCGGTAGATGTGGTTCGGAGAGTAGATGTAATTTTACATAGTTTGGGAATAGAAAAAAGGAGATAGCTTGTGGCTCGTATAGCTGGCGTCAATTTGCCTGATAAAAAACGCGTAGAATTCGCGTTGAGGTATATTTATGGTATAGGGCCTAACCGCTCGTCAACAATCTGTAAGAAGCTTGGTATATCTGATTCCAAGAGGGTTTTTGAGCTTTCGGAAGACGAAATTTTAAAAATTAGAGAAGTGATCGACCGAGATTACCAAGTAGAGGGAGATCTTAGGCGCGTTGTTTCCATGAATATTAAAAGATTGATGGATTTGGGGTGCTATAGAGGTTTTCGGCACAGAAAAGGTCTTCCTGTTCATGGTCAAAGAACTCACACGAATGCTCGCACCAGAAAAGGAAAAGCTCGCGCAATTCCGGGTAAGAAAAAAGTAACGAAATAGAGTAGGGGAGGGAAGCTGTGGCCTATAAGAGTACTCAAAAATTAAGGAAAAAAGACAAAAAAAACATTTCGTCTGGTATTGTTCATATTAATGCGACTTTTAACAATACTATGGTTACCGTTACTGATTTACAAGGCAATACGATTGTTTGGAGTTCTGCCGGAAGTCTGGGCTTTAAGGGATCTCGCAAATCTACTCCATATGCGGCGCAGGTTACTGCGGAAAAAGCTGCCCAGAAGGCTATTGAGCATGGAATGAAGGACGTTAATGTAGAGATATTAGGGCCTGGCGCCGGTAGGGAGTCTGCTTTAAGAACTTTTCAGTCTTTGGGATTAACTGTCGGGTCCATAAGAGACGTAACTCCTATTCCTCATAATGGGTGCAGACCGCCTAAACGTCGTCGAGTATAAACAAAAAGAGGTTTACAGTGATTCAAAAACAATGGCAAGATCTGATTAAGCCTTATAAGCTTCAGGTTGAGAATGGTAGAGTATCGATCGATAAGCGAATAGCGACCGTTGTGGCCGAGCCTTTGGAACGAGGGTTTGGTTTGACTCTTGGTAATGCGTTACGGAGGGTTTTATTGTCTTCCTTAAAAGGAGCTGCAGTTACTTCCATAAAGATTGACGGCGTATTACACGAATTTTGCGCGGTTTCTGGCGTTTCCGAAGATGTAACCGATATTGTTTTGAACGTGAAGTCTATGCCGCTAAAATTAGAGAGCGACACCCCCCGCAAGATGAAAATAAATGTTACGGGGCCATGCAAAGTAACCGCCGGAATGTTTGAATTAGGATCCGAAATTGAAATTCTGGATCCTAGTCACTACATATGCACTGTAGCTAAAGATGCTGTTTTTAGTATGGAAATGAGCGTTTCCGTTGGTCGTGGTTATGTTACTGGTTCCCAAAATAAAGTGGAAAACGCTCCTATGGGTACTTTATTTATCGATTCCATATTTAATCCCGTTAAAAAAGTCGCTTATCGCGTTGAAAACACCCGTGTTGGCCAAACGACGGACTACGATAAATTGATTTTGGACGTCGAAACTGACGGATCGATTTCTCCTGAGGAGGCTGTTGCGGTATCTGCGAAAACTTTGCAGGATCAGTTGCAGAAATTCATTAATTTTGAAGAAGAAATCGAGGAAGTCGAGGAGGAAAAAGAGCCTCATTTATCGTTTAATCCTAATTTGTTACG
>JAISYW010000094.1 GCA_031269645.1 Holosporaceae bacterium | reverse complement strand
AAACAAGCAAAAAAGAAGCGGTATAGGGTTCATTGCGGGGTAAAATTGCAGAGTGAACAAACAATGAGCCAGGAGGCCCTTGCCATGATTAGAATATATGTAAATCCACATATGGCGGTGTGATAATGACGTCAAAAAAAGTTAAGAGCAAGCTACCGTTTTTGTGCGGGGTTCTATTAATTGCGTTTCTACCTCCATTTACGGCACGAGAGCAATGGTTAAGCAAAATCGATATTGCGGAACCTACCGTAATCCGATTCATTTTTAGCGGAACGAAAAACAGCGTTCGTGTCCAAAAAATTCGAAGACTGGTGGATAATTATAATCTTCAATCTTATGGAGTACTCTCTGTTTCACTAGAAATCATTCCCGATCCAGAAGAATACGACGCGGAAATTAAAAAATTGGCCGCAGCAAATGAATTGCCAGACGTGTTTTTTCTGCGCATAAGTCCTTTAAATCAATCAATCTTGCATTCAAAAAGGCTAATGGATTTATCCTCTATTTCTTGTGACAATTCAACCCAATCTTATGTCCCGGAGGAAGGGAAACGATTTCTAATTCCTGTTTTTCAGGAGCCAATTGTTTGTTATTACAACACTCCGTTACTATCTACGATAGGTTACGAAAAACCGATATTCGAACTTGATGAAATTCGAGAAATTTTATCCCGGTCAAAAGATAAGGGGGTTTATCCATTTGCGCTAACGACGCTTTCTCAGAGCAGTATGTCATGTGACCTGTTATTTGCAATTTTCCAATCACAGACTATTGATGAAATGAGCTTAAAGGAAAACTGGCGTAAATGTCTTAGTGTGTGGCGAGAAATAGTTCTTTATTCTCAGAATACTGGACGACAGGTGTTTAACCGAACTACGGCTGTAGACTTTTGGAATGCCGGAAAAACGGCGATGCTCATTGACATCGATAACTTGTTTGATGGAAATGTTTCCTCTATCCCACTTGCCACTTCGGATTGCCGAAAATTTTTTGAATATCCCTTATGTATTGCCGCACGAAATGTAACAAATGAGAATATGCGAAAAAATATACTGGATTTCGTCGTATTTATTCAGAAGAATCTTGGAAATATTTTTCTGCCTTATGATTCGAACGTCACGATATTAGCCAACAGGCACATGAACACCGACGAAAAAGAGGCGATATACTACCTATTGGAAGGATACCTAAGCAACGAAAACTTGTTGGATACTTTGGCAGAAGTTTTATCGGAGTTTTATGAACGCGCCTCAGGCATATGAAAATTTTATTTGTCGATGATGAGAAAATTGTCCGTGAAGGAATGAAGACAATGATCGATTGGCAAGCGATCGGTTGCGATGATTTTATGACAGCTTCAACAGTCACGGACGCAGTTTCAATAATACATAGATATCATCCTGAAATTGTAATAACCGATATTTGTATGCAGCAAACAACTGGGATAGAACTCGCTAAAATGATTAAACAACGTCTTCCAGATACGGTAATTATTTTGCTTTCTGCTTATGATAGCTTTGAATATGCGCGAGAAGCAATAGAAATAGGCGTTGTCAAATATCTGCTCAAACCACTCTTTCCTAAAGAGCTTGAAACGGTGATCAGAGAAGCGTGCGAAGAAGTAAAAAAACGCGCATACCTCAGACAATTACTTTTGGAGAAAAACGCTGGATTTCAGGCTAGAGTAGAAAATAATGTTTCCGCTGGAAACGATTTATATCCTGACACACGGGGCGAATCTTTCAGAACAGACCCAGAAAAATTAGCGATTCAAGCAGTTAATTTTATTAAAAAAAATTTCTGCGACGAATCATTCACGATAAATAAGTTAGCGGTAACGTTGCATATCAGCCGAGGATATCTGGCGAAAATATTTAAAAGATACTGCGGTCAAAGCACTATTGAATATTTGAATGACTTGCGAATCAACAAAGCTAAAGAATTATTGGGAAGCAGCAAAATGACACAATCTCAAATTGCTGAGTGTGTCGGCTATGCTAATGTCTATTACTTTAATGCGCAGTTTAAGAAGGCTATCGGTATAACGCCAGGCGATTACAGAAAGATAAAAAATATTAATCGCAATGAAAAGCCTTAAGTTTCAACTTATTTTCCGTTTCACTATATTGACGCTTGTTTTGTGTTTGATGATAGGCGTAACTTTTCTATGGAGATTCAACGACCATATATTGAAAAACCAGTTGGCATATCAAACTAGTACGGCAGTTGCGCTATGCAAAACGATAGAACAATGGCGAAAAAATTATGAGGAATTCTCGCTTGAAATTATTTCCGACGCACAAATCCAACAATATTTAAGTGATTGGCCAAATACTGAAGGCATGGAGCCCAGACACGCGCTCTATGAATACTCCGGTAATAAAATGGCAATTAGGGAAATATATATTATTGACAAAGGTTATAATCTTATTGGTACCGGGCCAAACAATATTAAACCTTATATTTTCGACCGCATCAGCACTGCTGAACGTTTTGAAGGAAGTATCGTTTGGGACAGCGGATATGATACGACATCAGTTGTACTCTATCGAAAAATATTCGATCAACTTGATGACATCAACGAAAGTATCGGCTATCTGTTTCTAGTGATAGATATCCACGAAGTCCATGTAATGTTTGACGATTATAGGCTCGATCGCACGCAAAGATTTGCTTTAAACGGCATAGGTAACGGTTTTGAAATCAGTGAAAGAGGTTTTTTCTATAAATATTATGATAAATTTTTCGACCTTTTACATTCCGAGATTAATTTCAGAGGTTGGAAGTTGCGTACGTGGACTGATAAATCTGTTGTGTTAGTTCCTACAAAAGATACATTTGCTTTTTTAGTCTTAGTATTAATCTTCGCTTTTATTGCGGCAATCATCAGTATACTATTTCTTTCGGCAAGAATAACTAAACAGATTTCCATAATGCGTGAAACCGTAAAAAAATTCGGAATTGGACAATTTGATGCTCGTATTGAAATTGTGCAAAACGACGAAATCGGCCGACTAGCGACAACCCTGAATAAAATGGCGGAACAAATTCAGGCTTTAATACAAGAGGTAAACATTAAAGAGCGTCAAAAACGTAAACTGCAATTACAAACATTCGAATATCAAATAAATCCCCACTTCTTATATAATACTCTCGATTCCATCAACATGCTAGCGCGAAAAGACGGCGATTCTCTCGTCGCTGATATGGTTACTTCACTGTCTAAACTTTTCCGCCTCGGTCTGCACAAAGGAGAAGAATTCATTCCAGTAAGCGACGAAGTTTTACATCTTTATTATTATCTTCGCATACAGAGTATACGTTTTGAAAATCAATTCACATGGAAGATAGAAGTCGATTCTGAAATTAACGATTTGCTCATTATAAAATTTATACTTCAGCCATTGGCAGAAAACGCGATAAATCATGGCCTTCGCAAAAAAACCACTCATGGTCATTTGACGATAAAGGGGTGGCGTGACGAAAATATTGTATATTTTTCTATTCATGACGATGGTATCGGTATAGCATCTGAAAAATTATCAGAAATTAAAAAATCTTTAAATTCTGAATCTTTTAACGCTCAAAAAATTGGATTCGGTTTAAACAACGTAAACCAACGCATCAAACTACGTTATGGAAGGGATTATGATCTAAATATAGAAAGTATAGAAAATGTCGGAACAAATATTTGTGTAGCGTTGCCAATTTTATCTCCATAAAAAGAGGCGCGTATTTTTCCCGCTGCCGCCACGCGTCATTGACAAAAGCCGTTCTCATGTATAAAATGTCCTCCAGTTCGAGGAAGCGCCGATTGATTCGCTAAAACGGCATTTTGCCGTTTGGCGGGACGCC
>JAISYW010000084.1 GCA_031269645.1 Holosporaceae bacterium | reverse complement strand
GTGCTTATTTTTACGTTTCCGATTTTTACTATATAGTCCTTTCCTACAATTTTTCTGATGACATCGGAAATTCCAAAACAAAAAATAAAAGTTAAAGCAAGAACTGTTAGGAAAAACTTTACGATAATAGAATTAGAATGCCTGCGGATTAACTCTAACATTTTTGTACCTGTGGGTTATATGCTTATATTATAGCACTTATTTTTCGAGGCAACCGGTAAATTGGGAGATTTTCATGAAAATTATAGCGGCGAACTGGAAAATGAATGGAAGCGTAGCTTTTGCAGAAAATTTCATAAGAGAAATCAATCAAATCGACGTCGATAATACAGTCATAGTATGTCCTCCTATTGAATTAATTAGGGAATTTGTCGGATTCCGTTATCATATTGGAGCACAAAACTGCTTTTATGAAGAAGAAGGAGCGTTTACGGGCGAAATAAGCCCAAAATTATTGAAAGAAATTAAATGCAAGTACGTTATTCTTGGACATTCGGAGAGGCGCGCGCTTTTTCATGAAACCGACGACATAATTTGCAAAAAATGCGCAGCTGCAATCAAATGTGGTTTAATACCGATAATTTGTATAGGGGAAAGGTTGGAAGATCGCGATAACTGGAAAAATGTACTAGCTAATCAACTTAATCTTTTTTTAAATAATTTATCGAACAATATTATTTTTGCGTACGAACCGGTTTGGTGTATTGGCAGCGGCGAAATTCCAAACATCGGTGAAATAGAAAATGTTTTCGAATTTATAAAAAATATTTTAGGGAGCTCAAGTAATTATTTATTATACGGTGGATCTGTAAACGCAAAAAATGCTCCGCAAATTGCAAATTGCAAAAATGCGGATGGGCTACTTATCGGAGGTTCAAGTTTAAAAATCGATGAATTTAAAAAAATCATACAGATATAACAAAGTTTTTGCCAAATATGAATTGACGAGAGGATCATGTTTCCGTCACCAAAACTCCTAGAAATTCTGATTATAGAGTCTTATTTAACCTCCAAAGCGCTAATATTATTGACCATTGTGTTATTCTTGTCCTATCCTAATCGCATTAGAATTAGAACTTGGAATTAAAAATGGTTTACATTTGTACAAATCGGATTGTTCTGGTCTTCCTGGATTTCTAGATTTTGGAAATTGTTCTGACTTAATTTGGGATGGTGTTCAAATGTGTCCGAGCGCTTTTCTTCCTCTACAAATGAGTGGGAGGGTTCGTTTGCCTGTGGGTTGTTGGTGTGTATGGGTGTAAGTCTGTTCTTACCGACGTCATAAATCGCTCTAAAGATGATGTCCTCTTGGAGACTAATGTTTGTTGTTTAAAAAAAATAACTCTGGTAGAATGCCTCTTTTTTATCTGATATCGCGTAATATCAAATGTTTTTCAAATAGCTACAATTCCTGTCTCATCTCTAATTATTTCATGATTTTGCGTATATTTAATTGGATTTACAAAAACTCCAGTTACGATCTATCTTCTAGTCGTGTTTTTTTTTATAATTTAGCGTAATTTTAAAGATTATTTTATCTGTATTAGAGAGATCAAAGTGCCATTTATTTTGAAAAATCAAGAAAAATTGCTAACACATGTGACTACAGTTTTTGGCGATACAGATATAGTTTTAAAAACGTTGCAAGGACGTGAAATAATATCCGATCTTTTCCAGTTTCACATAGTTTTTGCTTCCCAAAATAACGCGCTTGACTTAGAAAAGGCGCTTGGATCTCCAATAAATATTGCGATTAAGTCCGAATCGCAAGAAAGATACGTCGACGGAATAATAACGGAGTTTTCTCAAGGAGCGACGGAAAACAAAAGCGATATATGTTTAACAGAATATTTCGCGACCATTAGACCAAGTTTGTGGCTTCTTACACTAGATAAGAATTATCTTATTTTTCAGAATAAAACGGCAATTGATATTATTAATCAAGTATTAAAAGATAATGGAATTAAAGATATCGACGATAAAACCAAGTCATGCGGTAAAGTAGAGAGAGAATACTGTGTGCAATACGGAGAAAGCGGCTTCGATTTTATTTCTAGATTAATGGAAGAAGAAGGAATTTTTTATTTTTTCAACCATTCCAAAAATAAGCATACTCTTGTATTAGCGGACAACGCAAACGTTTATGAAAAAATTCCCAAAACTCCCAAATTAGGCTTTATAAAAAGTAAACAGAAGACGTTTCCGTTGGGGAAGGTTTTTAATACAAGAATGACGACGGCCGTTAATACGGGAGGATACTCTCTTGCGGACTACAACTACACCATTTCACAAACAAAATTATACAGTAAGTTAGATACCAAATGGAAAGGACCAATATTCTATGAATATCCAGGAGGATTTAATAAGTTAAACAATGGCGAAGATTTATCTAAGCTTAGGGTACAACTTTTTGAGTTTAATCATTGTTTATTTGGTGCGTCGTCAACCTCCGCAAACCTAACTCCAGGTTTTTCATTTGAAGTCTTTGACCACAACGTCGATAAGTTCAACAAAGAGTATATAGCATACGAAATATCGCATTTTTTTGATTTTTCAACATCATCTGGATATGTGTACAAAAACGATTTCCAAGCTTTTGAAAAAGGAACTGAATTTCGTCCTTTACGAAAAACGCAGAAACCTCGCATATTCGGGACTCAAACAGCAATTGTGACTTGTCCATCGGGCGAGGAAATCTTTAGAAACGAACATTGTTGCGTAAAGGTTCATTTTCATTGGGATCAAACGGGGGAAAAAGCCGATACCGATAAAAGTTCATGCTGGATTCGAGTTGCCCAACTATTAGCTGGAAATGGTTGGGGAGCAGTTTTCATACCAAGAGCGGGGCAAGAAGTGGTCGTGGCATTTCTTGACGGAGATCCAGACAAACCGCTAATTGTCGGCTGCGTTTATAACGACCAACATATGCCAGCCTATTCTGATAAAGAAGCGATGAAATCGTCGCTGAAAACCGTTACTTTTAAAAATGAAGAAGGGTTCAACGAATTTAGATTTAACGATGAAAAAGATAAAGAAGAAATCTTTATTCACGCCCAAAAAGATATGTACGTAGACATAAAAAATTCCAGAAAAACAGAGATCGAAGAAGCCGACGATACGCTTGATCTATTCAAAGGATCCAGAACGATAACGCTAAAGGCAGATGGCGATAATCCGGCTAATCACTCTATGTTTCTCAAAAAAGGAGACCAAATTGTCGAACTTACGGAAGGAAATTTAGGATATAAAATAACCAAGGGCAACAGCATGGTAACTTTAGAAGAAGGAGATCATAATTTTACAATCACCAAAGGAGGAGAAACAATTAGCCTCGGCGAAGGAGATAGATCAGTAATCTTAAAAAAAGGAAATCATACGTACGATATTAAGGGTGATTACACGCTGACAGTTTCAGGAAATTTAGCCATAAAAGTAGATGGAGATATTAGCATAGAATCCAGCAAAAAAATTACCATGAAGTCTGGGCAAGATTTTAAAAACGAAGCCGGAACTGCCATGATTATGAAATCCGGCACAGATTTTAAAGGAGAATCTGGCACGGCTATGACTTTAAAATCCGGTACTGACCTTAAGGGAGAATCTGGTACTGGAATGAATTTAAAAGCAGGCCTAAATCTTGAGGCGATAGCTAATATGAAAATGAGTCTGAAAGCCAACATGATGCTTGAAGCGCAGGGATCAGTATCAACAAAAATTTCCGGTGCAACGGTTGAAATTGCAGGACAGGCTATGGCAAAAGTTTCAAGCCCCATGACTATTGTAGGATCAATGGTAAAACTTGGAGGGTAAAGTAATGGATTC
>JAISYW010000080.1 GCA_031269645.1 Holosporaceae bacterium | reverse complement strand
ATGCAATTAACAATATTATTGTTATCATTTTACCTTTTTAGATTGATCAGACCTACTGAATTATTGTTATCATATGATATAAACTTTAAAAAAATATTAATAATTCTAAATGCTGCATAAAATCGAAATAATTAAATCGTAAAGTCACACCAATCCATATTCCTACTCCATTCCATTCTCCGAACTAAACCTCATCAACCACACCAATATCTTCGTAATCCCCTCTCTCCCAATCGCCCAAAAACAGGCACTCCTGTTTCTCAGATTGCCCGAAACGCGGAGAGAAAAAACGATTTGGAGAGAGAATTGACGTTGTGAACGGCGCTTTATGGTCAGTAATTCAACAATGTGAAACCGCTAACGCCCTCTGATATAAGCGGATTTTTGGGAACATATTCGTACCGACAATCATATATCGCCATCACACATTGGCTGAGCGAGAGCACAAAAAAACGAATTTATTCTCTGCATTGCCCATGTCCGCTAAGTCCTCATCCACAGACGCTCCAAAAATTCCGTTAACCTTTAGGTGTTATCGGAGCAGCAATGTGGATTCGAATTTTTCAACAGAAAATTGCTCATAAATCAGTAATGGTGTTTTTGATTGGGAAACGGCGCTTCGGCATGCAGAGCAACCATAAAAATCGACATTTTATCAGCGAAAATTGTCTGCAGAAAAAAGTACCATAATACTCAAAAATATGCTATCATGAGGCCATGATTGAAGGATTTATTGATGACAGGACTATTGAACCCGAGTTCGGATTTTGTATTTAAGAATTTGTTCGGCGCAGACAAGCACAAGAGGGTGCTGCTGTGCCTTTTGAACGCTATTTTGAAGGGAAAACCCCTCATCAAAAGCATCACGTTGCTCAACCCCGAGCATAAAAAGGAGCGAAAAGACGGTCGGTCTGTGACGCTTGATATAGAGGCGGTTACGGACAATGGTACGCTGTTGAACATTGAGGTTCAGTGCGTTCGCGACGGCAATCTTGTGAACAGAGCGCTTCATCATCAAGCTCGGATAATGCGAAACGAACTCAACGAAGGCGAAACGTTCGACTCCCAGCCGGATATCATTTCCATTTGGCTGACGGACTACAACGAGACCGTGCGTAAACATCATACCCACGAAGCGGTATACATGTTTAAGGCCACGCCGCTGGACGGAGTAGATATTGCTAGCGAAAAGACGAGAATTTTCATTATCGAATTACCGAAGGTTGATCTGAAGCAAGCGTCTCTCAATGATATGTTTTTGGTGTGGATGTTTTTCCTGAAAAATCCAGAATTGTTACCAGAGGAGTTTGTTACCAAGGTTCCAGAGGTGCATGAAGCGCTGGAGGAGTTGAAAATTATGAGCATGGACGACGAGTTTCGAGCCGAATACGACGCGCATATCAAAGCACAAAACGACCGCAGAAGCCGCGAAGCCAACGCCAAAGAAGAAGGCAGAGAAGAAGGCATTGCCATCGGGGAAGAAAGAGGTATCGCCATCGGGGAAGAAAGAGGCGAGTTAAAGAAAGCCAAAGAAACTGCAGGTAATTTGTTATCAATGGGCTTAAGTGTTGAGCAAATTGCGAAGGCTACCGGCTTATCCATAGAAGAAATACGCAGGATGTCGTCCCAAAAATAATAGCAATAATAACTCGTTGTAATCACGATGAAATTCCCGAAGCGGGACTAAATATTATAAAAGTTCGTTTTGTGGGACTTAAACATGGTGCATGTCCTCAAAAATTAACGAGGATTTGTAACGCATTGTAGTTGAAGGAAATTACTTTTTGCCGCGATGGAGAGATAGTGCTTTTCGTGGACGTGCGCTCCACCATAAGGTCTTAGATGTGGACTAACCTGTTTGGTTTTCTAGAATGCAATAGATGCCGTAGATTCGCTGTGTTAGAGGCTCCTTGCACTATTACGTTAGTGCAAATCGACAAAATCATTTCCTATATCTGCTCTCCAAATCATTCGAAATCTCCAAAATTCTCCGATTTTTCTCCAAAACAGGGGTCACGGAGATTTTTCGCACCTCCGCTACAGACGCTGATTCTGAGGTGATTTCAGACATCGCTCTCAACCGCCGTTTTCATGTTGCGGAGAATTCTGTGGTTGAGCGGATGTATCGGCGAAACTGAGCCCCACGAAAGTAAATTTGGCTAAATATCATATTATTTTTTCAAATCCCTATAAAAGTTTTCGTGAGAACCAATGTCGATCAGCGTAAGTGCAATTTTCCCTTTATCCACAGAATATCCGAGCAACATTAGCTGACCTAAACATTTGAATTTATAGACTTTTAACCACGATAAATCTCCGATTTTTTGTTCTCCAATCTGCGGATTGGCAACGACAATACGTATTGCTTCATTTACTGCAGCAAGTTGATTTTTCGTCAGTTTTTTATAAGTTTTTCTAAATCTATTGGTTTGTATTATTTCCATAGTTTATTCTTCGATAAACTCAAACTTTGATAAATTTCCATTATCAAATTCGCTTTTAGCTTCAATACACCCTTTAATGAAACTGGCTGGAAGATCTGGATTTTCATCAGCAATTTTTCCTAAATACGCCCAGTATTCTATTTGCTTCGTTGCTGTCCGAAAGTGAACGGCTGCTAACTTCTTGGCTTCAGTGACAAGATTTGACGGTAATCTAATTGCTATAGTCATTTTTACCTCCATCATTCTACATACAAATATAACACATGTTGCTGCAAAATGCAACAAAAATATTCTTTTGTAACATTTGATTTTATGAATGTGATCTATCCTTACGACATTTTCTAGTGCTAAGCTTTATTTTTTAATATCATTATCGCCACAGCCGGCAGAAAAGTAATTGAGACGATTGCTTTAATTATTCAGCTTTAACATCAAATTCTTTTTATGAGATTTGTTTTTCACAATACTCCCAATTGATGTACTGTCTAATAATTTTATTCAAATACTCAGCACGATTGTTGCGATAGTCAATATAATAGACATG
>JAISYW010000134.1 GCA_031269645.1 Holosporaceae bacterium | reverse complement strand
CAAAAGTCGAAAAAACTTCCGAAGTTGAATATAAAACAAAGTCCTGGGATTCGGCAAAAGCTGTAGAAAAACCTATGGAAACTCCAAAAGTCGAAAAAACTTCCGAAGTTGAATATAAACCAAAGTCCTGGGATTCTTACAAATCGTCGCAGAAACAAATTGAACCATCGAAATCTTTGCAAGATAGAAATTTGGATTCGTCCAACAAAAATAAAATAGGAAACAAGGCAGACTCTTCTAAATCGGTTAGAAAAGATGACGAAAATGATGATGACGAAAATGATGATGACGAAAAAGAGGAGGAAGAAGAGGAGGAGGAAGAAGAAAAAGAAGAGAAGGAAGAGGAAGAGGTTGATGAAGATGAAGAACAAAACAAAAACGTTAAGGGAAATAAAACCGTTAGATCTCCTACGGAGGAAGAAAAAATTCAAAGATTGAAGTCTGGACTAAAGAAAATATCTGAAATTCGCGGCAAAATTTTAGCCTGCGAAAGTAAGATTGCAAAAGTTTTGAATAGTAGTAATAGCAACACGCATTTGTCAGACGCCGGATTGGCTACTTTAAATAAAGCGACTGATTTGTATAGTGACGTGTTGTCTTGCGAAAATAATATAGTGGAATTGCTGAAAAAGGTCGCATCTGAAGAAGAAGAAGCCGACGAAAGACTTTCCGCCCTCGAAAAAACAACCGAACTGTATGATAAAATCTCTGTACTCGAGGAGAATATCGATAAATTGGTGGAAAATGCTCCGCTGAAGTAGGTAATTGTTACATGGTTATGAAAAAATATATTCAAATAGCAAGCTCCCCCTTTTGGTTGTTGCTTTTTATGATTGAATCCGCTGAAGCCGTTCGGATGAACGCAAAAAACATTAAACCAATAATGGTTTTTTCCAAAAAATCTTTAAGCCCCAATTTTATAATAAAGGAATATGGCAAAGCTAACATTGAATATAAAATAAAATCCTGGGGAAATGGAAAACAAGATACGGCTGTTCCAAAAGTCTCTCTTCATAACGATAAATTGCCGCAAAAACGCAAAGTTCTTTCGAAAACGAGATCGAGTATTTCTCGCTCCTCTATTCTGCCATTTTCTCGAAAAACTATTGTCGATGAGCTGATAAATCGCGAAGTCAAAAGTCTGTTGCAAAATATTTCGTCCGATTCCGTTAAAAGAAAGGAGTTATTGTCCAAGGCTAGAACATTACTGAAATATAAATCGCAATTGGAAGTTTCGGAAATCCTTAAGAAAGAAGAGAACCAGTTTGACGGCTTTTACCTTGGGGCCGGGCTTGCCAATAAAAAGGTTGGGCAATCTTTGAGTTCGGAACAAGGACAACAACATTTTAATTTCGAACACAAAATACCAATCGGAGATTCGTTTATTGTTAGATTGCATAATCCACATGGCGGAGCTGGCCATATTGGGCCAGATGATTTGGTCGATACCATATCTGAAATACCTAATATGATAGTGTCCCCTTGTGGAAATGTCCAGAATGTTGTGCTTATGAAAGAAAATGGCGTTGCTCCAGATGCAAATGATTTTTACGAAGGCGTTGGAGCTTCTCCTTTTTCGGCAGCTTTAGTCGAAATACGAAATGACAATTATCTCATAAAAGCGGACTTAGATGTAAAGTCGGAAAACGTCTCCATCGACGAACGAAAAAACCAAATCGCCGGCGTCGCCGTCATAGGTTTTGGAAAGACATTTTTCGATCATCTTTATGTCGGACTGGAATTAATGAGCGACATAAAAAAAGATTTTGTATCGGAAAAACAAGGAATGCAAATAAAAACCATCGGTATTAATCCTATCTCTGCTCTGAGATTGGGATTTTTGTATGATGGATGGCTTGCCTATGCCAAAGTCGGAGCCGTCTACTCAAGAACTATTGCGAACGGAAATCAACGTTTTGGAAAATTCGTTCCTTTGATCGGCGGAGGAATAGAAAAAGCTTTTGGGAATAGTTTTTCGTTAAGGTTAGATGCAGATTATGTGCGCGGTAGTTCATACAATTTTGAAAAAACAGACAATTACTCATTAACGTATAAAAAAGGAACAACTGATTATACAGGAGCTGGCATCGGCAGAGTAGGTCAAGTTCGCGATTTTACATACACAACTGCGGTAAAACGTCCTATTAATCTAAAAAGAAAAGGCGGTTACAATATCCGCCTGATACTTTCTTATCATATGAGAACAATTTAAACACTAAAGCAACCAAAGAAGACTAAGCATTAAAGAGTAAAAAGAGGAGCAGCTACTTCAGCTCGGCTTTTGCTCCAGCTTCTTCCAATTTTGCCTTTATTTTTTCAGCATCATCTTTGGAAATCGCTTCCTTAACAGCCTTTGGAGCAGATTCGACTAGCGCTTTAGCTTCCGTTAATCCCAACCCCGTAATTTCTCTTACGGCTTTAATAACGCCAATTTTCTGCGCGCCAATATCCGTCAGAATCACGTCAAATTCCGTTTTTTCCTCAGCAGAGCTAGCAGCAGCGCCAGAGTCAGGAGCAGCGGCAGCAACGGCGACAGGAGCTGCAGCAGACACGCCCCACGTTTCCTCCAATTTTTTACTTAATTCAGCAGCCTCCAAAACCGTAAGTTTCGACAACTCCTCAACTATCTTATCTAAATTTGCAGCCATTTCTATTTACCTCCATTAATGTTGTTTTTCAGAATAGCCTTTTAATACGCGAGCAATCTGACATGCCGGCGCTTGAAGAAGCGTAACCATACGTTGCGCCGGAGCTTGGACAACGGCGACAATCTTGGCACGCAACGCGTTCATTGGTGGTAATTGAGCAAGCATCTGAATATCAGAAGCGCTCAATAACCTGCTCTCAAACCCGCCGCAAACAACGACAAGCTTATCGTCGCTTTTTGCTGCGTATTCAGATATTACTTTGGCAGAACCGGTGATGTTTTTGGAAAACACAAGCGCCATCTGACCGTTAAAATGTTCAGAAATGCACTCAAAAGCAGTATCTAGCACAGCCAACCTTGCCAAAGTGTTTTTGGCAACCAAATAACAAGAATCTACACTTCTCAGTTGTTTTCTAAGACTTTCCGTTTCCGCAACAGTCATTTTATTTTGAGAGACGACGACAACGGCTTCGCTTTCTTTAAAACAACGCTTAATCTTCGCCATTACTTCCGACTTTTTAGCTTTTTCCAAAGTAGTCTCCCTAACAAAACATCTAGAACAGAGAATACCAAAGACAGAATAACGAGAAACTAAACGCTCGATTAATCTACAACGGCATATTTTAAGCTAACGCGCCGATGGTCTTCGATACGAACCCAAAACTAGAAACTGAGCGCCTCGCCGGGACTCAATTTCAATCCGACTCCCATAGTACTAGAAAGAACCACCGATTTCAAGTAGGTTCCCTTAATGCTGGCCGGTTTTGACTTTATAACAGCTCCCACGAAGGCTTTAATATTTTCTTCAATTTTATCTTTGGCAAAGCTTAGTTTACACAAACCAGCATGAATGATGCCAGCCTTATCCAAACGATACTCAACCTGACCAGCCTTAGAATTTTTTATAGCTGCAGCGACGTTGGGAGTGACCGTTCCCAATTTTGGATTAGGCATCAATCCTTTAGGCCCCAAAATCTTACCGAGACGTCCAACGACACCCATCATATCAGGACTGGCTATGCAAACTTCAAATTCTATATCTCCGGCGGTAATTTTTTCTGCAAGATCCTCAGCTCCGACGAAATCTGCGCCAGCGACCAACGCGGCTTCCGCGGCGGCTCCTTTTGCAAAAACAGCGACCCGTGACGTTTTACCCGTTCCAGACGGCATAGATACCATTCCTCGGACATTCTGATCGGCAGCGCGTGGATCTACATTTAAGTTAATAGCAACCTCAACTGTTTCGTCAAATTTACATGACGAATTTTCCTTCAAAAATGTGACAGCCTCAGATAGACCATACGTTTTGTTGGCAGATAGTTTTTCCAGCATTTTTTTGTATCTTTTTCCCATATGAGCCATTATTGAACGACCTCCAACCCCATTGAGCGAGCAGAACCAACAATCATCATGCTTGCGGCTCCAATATCATTGGCGTTTAAATCTTTGATTTTCTGTTCTGCAATTTCTTTAATCTGAGCCGCAGTTATTTTACCAACAAAAGCGCCCCTTCCAGTATCTCCAGCCCCTTTAGCTATGCCGGCGGCTTGCTTCAAGTAATAAGAAACAGGTGGCAATTTTATGATAAATGAAAACGTTTTGTCTACGTAGACAGTGATTACTACCGGCAACGGAGTTCCAGCATCATAAGATTGCGTTTGGGCGTTAAAAGCTTTGCAAAATTCCATAATATTCAAGCCCCTTTGGCCTAACGCCGGACCAATGGGAGGAGAAGGATTTGCTTTTCCAGCAGGCACCTGCAATTTTACATATCCCATGATTTTTTTAGCCATAAAACCTCGATTATAAAATCAAACAACAAAGACTTTTATCACATACGTTACAGTTTTGCAAGCGATCGGTTGGCTAGGAATTACCAAATAAATATAGAAAGAGTTGGCAGAGAGCTGATTTTAGATGTTCAATGAAAATACTGCAAAACGATATCAAAACTTTAATAGTGGCTGAAAAATCAGCAAATCCATAAACAAACTCTATTTTTATTAGGCAATCCCAGAAATGTTGGAGATTGCTATTAAAGATGTGTCTATTCGTATAGAATTACTGGTTCTTTAATATTAATTGAAACAAACGCCATTAACAAAATTAATTTTTGTAGTATATTTTAGGTATTTTCCGCACGATGGTGCTTTCTCTTCATCGGAATTTCTGTGTTTCCGCGTTTTCAGACAAAATATTTTCTAATTCTTGCAAATCGTCTGGTAATTTGGTTTCGAAATGCATCGCTTGTTGAAATCTTGGATGTATGAAATCTAAAAAATACGCATGTAGAGCCTGTCTTGGGAAAACGTGAATATAATCCGCAATTTTTTCAGGAATATAATAATTTTTGGATTTGTACAAACTATCCCCAATCAAAGAATGCCCCATATGCGATAAATGAACTCTGATTTGATGCGTGCGTCCAGTTTTCAATTCGCATTCTACTTTGGATGCAAAAGTTGAAAACGTTTTAACTGTTTTATATATGGTAATCGCATTTTTCCCACAATCTTTTGAAATCGACATTTTTAATCGATTTCTCCTATCGCGAGCAATGAATGTTTCAACTTTGTCGTTTAACGGGAATAAAACCGCATAGCAAAAGCAAATATACTTTCTTATAATCAAGTGAGTGGAGAATTGTTTTGCAAGCTCTTGATGCGCCCAATCGTTTTTGGCTACAACAAGTATCCCGCTCGTGTTTTTGTCTATTCTATGCACAATTCCCGGACGAAATTCGTCGGTGCCGACAGACAATGAATTACCACAATGGAAAAGCAACCCGTTCACTAGCGTGTTGGAACGATTTCCGGCTCCGGGATGAACTACAATTCCAGCCGGCTTGTTAATTACCAGCAAATCCTCATCTTCATATAAAATGTGAAACCCAATGTTGGCATTTGGCGATAAATCAAATTTATTAGGTTGTAAATCAAGATTAATAGATATTTCGTCTTTGATTTTTAAACGATGATTGGAATCAATTATTAATCGGCCATTAACGAATACGCGTCCAATAGTAATTAAAGATTGAATTTTACTTCTGGATATGCCTTCTATTTTGGAAGCGAGGAATTTATCAATTCTGATTGAGTCCAAAGTAACGACTAATTCGACGATGGCTGCGCCTCTTTCATGCTTTGCCTTCTGCGTTTTGGCGAATGTCCGTTTTGATCGACATCTTTAAAAGTAGGCATCTTTGATTTCCCGATCCTGCTTGTTGTTTCCGTCTTTTTCGGCTTTTCTATTTTTTCACCATCAAGAATTTTTTTTATTTCTTCACCAGTTAGAGTCTCGTGTTCAAGCAAATTTTGCGCAAGTAGTTCCAAAATATCTTTATGATTTTCAAGAATTTTTTGAGCGCGTTTGTAGGTCTTATCAACAAT
>JAISYW010000129.1 GCA_031269645.1 Holosporaceae bacterium | reverse complement strand
ATTATTCTGCGCTTTAATTCTTGTCTTGCCCTTGCTATCGCAAGCTTACCCGATGGAACATCACAAGTTACAGTAGATCCTGCAGCTATTAAAGCATTATGGCCAACTTTAACAGGAGCGATAAAATTAACACTAACGGAGCGGCTCCATTCTATCGGTTCATTAGTTTCTAGAATCCCTATAGGCCACTGAGTAGCCGCGTTATTTATCAGTATATCTACTGAAAATTTTTTGATATGTCGTGTACATTTGGATATTTGTCTCGAATCGGACAAATCGGCGATGATTTTTTTGATAAAGCCAGGTTTTGCCAATTTATTTAGTTCATGTTCAAGAGCATTTAACTTCGTTTGATCGCGTCCTTGTATGATAACGTTAGCATTCGCCATGCGAAACGCGAGAGAGAGCGCAGCTCCTAAATGTCCAGTCGATCCAGTTATTAGCGCAGTTTTGCCGAATAAATTTATTTGCATATTCCAATAGGCATATTGGAGATTTGATATTTCTTATTAACCAAGCTTGCCCCTATTTTTATTAAAAAACGGAAAATAGACGAGGATTTTATATAATCGCTCATTTTAAATTGTTTAACGCCGAACGTTTTCAGTACCTTAAATAAAATAATATATTCCATGCCGGCCGGTAATTTGCTGCATTGAATTGCCTTAAACCCTGTTTTCTCCAATGCTATTTTCATACAGTGCGGATTGAAATAACTTATATGTACTTCTGGACAGACATACGACCATTTTAATAGATTATTTCTAAATGGGGAGGAATTTCCTGTCGTATAAAAAAATAACCCGTTTGGTTTCATAAATTGTTTCAATCTTTGTAAAAACTCTAGCGGATACTGTATATGCTCTATAACTTCAATCGCTGTGATTATATCATATGTACCGCGGATATCATCAAACGGAATTATCGGTATTGAAAATTCCGTTCTAACTTTATCTGCAATCCAACCTTCCTCTGCGCCGACGCAATTTATATTCCTACTCAACGCGTACCTCACCAGCGCTCCGTTGCCGCATCCGATGTCCAGCCATTTTTTACTCCCCCCCCCCCCTTCTATGTCAAATAAATTACCCAACATTTCAGTTATTCCGTACCACTCAAAGCGACGTATGGTTGTATTTGGGTGAAGGAGTTCGCTAACGTAATCTACAGATGGATCAGCGCCGTGACCATGATAATATTCTTCGTTATACAAGCTTTTACAATCAGTTATCGGGTTAGAGACAAAAGCAAAACCGCAATTTTTACATTCTCTGAATTCAAAGTCACGTACGGAATACTTTCCTTTTTTTATACCCACAAAACTGGTATCTGAGCCACAAATATGACAAAGCATCGACTATTTTCCATAATATTAAACACGAAAGATATGTATCACATGTTGCGTTCCAAATCAAAATATTAATTGAATTTACAAAATCAGATTGGTTTTGACGCTAAAAGCGCTATGCGCCGCCAACTATATGAATTATTTGATATAAAAAAATTTAAACTTTTTATAAAAATTACCTTTTATTAATATTAAATCTATACTAATGTCGATATATCTTAAAAAGAGAATTATGGATAGTCTTTCTAATAAAAAAATAGATTCACTTTTCAATAATCAATTGCGACAAAATGCAAAAACTGCGCTAAAATATACAGAAATATCTCTCATTAAGCAGGAAGAATTAGAGAACAAAGTTGAATCCTGCACGATATTTTTTGTTATGCGCCACGCTCCGACCAAAAATGATCATTTCGTACACGGAATTGAACTGGATACCGGAATATCACCTGCTCACAATGAAAAATTGAGAAGTTTTATGCAGTTAAAAATATCTATTCCGTTTGAAAAATTATACTCCGGGAATAGTTTAAGGGCTAGCGAAACAGCAGATCTGCTCGGCGAATCTAAATGCGTGCGGTTGCATTATTTTGATGAACAAAAATTAGGACACTTAGAGGGAATGAAAAAAACTGACGCCTTCAAGCATCAGTCCTTTGAAAAAATGTCGAAATGTATAGATTATCGCATCCCTGCCGGCGCGAATAAGAAAGTTGGAGAAACTGGCCGCGAAGTCATCGACAGAATACTGACTGGAGTTTCGAAAATAGTTTCAGAAAATGCTGGAAAAACAGTAGGAATTTGCATGAGCCAATGTGCGATTAATTGGTTATATAGATATCTATCAAATAATTTTGAAACAATTATTCACGTTAAAAATTACGACATTATATTATTTAAATATTATCATACGACAAACACTTTTAAACTATTAACGCCTAACGGATCAGTTTCTGCAAAAAAAGCGATAAAAATCTATAATCAAGAAATTTTGGACAAACAATAGACTTTTGTCATACCACGATGCCAATATAACCGTTCCAAATCCATCAACCACAACGCAAAATTGTTCGAATGCTCGTTGATTCTGTTGAGATAAAAGAGAATGGCATCAAGCTCAATCGTAAACTTGAGTGGATTCGATAATTTGTTCATGGAGCTCTCGGCGTAGGAAAGGAATATTGAATATGTGTGAAACCTTAACAAAAGAAGTCTTCATCCCACTAAAAATCGACACAAGAGTCGACCGCAGACCCAACATCATCAAACCGGACGACTATTTCGCGAGAACGCATCTCATGAAATTGCTTGCCAGAGCTCGAATACTCGAAGACAAATTGGCAAATACCTCCGGAATTTCCTACGCACAATTCTGTGTGCAACACAAAATCTCCCAACGATACCTGCGCTCGCTCATCTCTCTCAATAACCTCAGCCCGAAGATAAAGCAGATGATTATGGATGGAAACATGCCGAAACATCTCGCTGTACAGGAAATCACGAACCATAAGATACCATTGAACTGGAGAGAGAAAGAGGAATGGGTTTTAAAGTACTATTAACGTTTCAAGATTTATAAATCGTCCGTAGTTTTTGCACGCAATCTCGCATCAGCTGATTTTGGACGAACTTGTCTCCCCATACTTTCTGGAGCAGACCTCGGTCGCCGTTTTACAATGGCCTTTACTACATCTTCAAAAGCATCTGATGTGTCAGGCAAACTTCCTGTCGTTTCCAGTTTTTGAAGCAAGGTGTCTTGAATTTCCCTAAAATCGGATGGAGTTGTGGATTGACCTTCTATTTTAATGTCTGACAGATCCTCTTCTTCAGGACAAAACGAAGCTCCAATGAAATCGTACACTCCTTTTTTTAAAAGATGAAAAGCAGAGAGTACAGCAATTTTGTTCAGTAAATGGACTCCGTCATTATCGGAAACCTCCGGCAAAACGCTAAAAACGTTAGAAATTACTTGGCGGAAATCTGTCTCTTCTTTGCTTAACTCTGCGCAAACAGCAGCTAACTTTGCTTTGCAGCAAACACTTATAGAATCATCCCCAAATAAAACTTCCCTTATTCCATTAAGTCTTCCTACATATTCAGATCTTTTATCTGTTATATCAATAAGACTAGCGTTACAACTAGAGGCAAAAATGATACTCATCCCCAAGAACGCGAACATTTTTTTCATAATACATCTCCTAATATCATAGAACGAATATACCAATTTTTAATCGCACATACAAACAATTAATGCACTTGAGGCAAATCCACTCGACAGTTATGATTTCGCGCTGCTGTAGCTGTGTGAACTTGAGCATCTCCTCTATGTTGCCGCTGGTTTGGTGCAATGTCTTGAATTGTGCCACAAGTGTACCTAATTAAACCATCATATACAGGCGCTCTGATTTCATCCGGTGCGCTTTCTGTTCTTCCTAAAATTATATATGGTGGAAAAGAGTGATCAAATTCCCATCCTGCATTGGTGCCGTTAGGTATAAACAATATAGCTGGAACAACAGCATGTGCTTGCACCACGGGTTCTCCCGTATGCAGAGCATCAGCGAATGCCTGAGCGTTGACTGCAGTAGCTGCCCCCAAGAAAGTAGCATATTCAGCACTTCCAGCGACTTCGTCACCATTTGGATACACTAGCCCAGCATCTCTAAACGCTATCAAGCGCGCTACGATTGTACCAAGCATGTTGTCATGATCAGCGTTATGTTCAACAATTCTTGCAACATCGTCAGCAAGTAGAATTAGTCCATTCATTACATTATTCGCAAAATCCTGATGATTACCTTCAACGATGGGCTGCAAATTGTATATACCACCATAGAACAAATTCAAAACACTTTGGGCGTTGGCCTGATTTGTGTTAGCAGTAAATGCATTTATAGCGTCTGCGAGATTTCCAGCAGGAACCGCTCCAGCTACTACGAAAGCATTCAACATTGGAGCCAGACGTTCACGTGCATCTGCAACTGTAATGTGTGCGGCAAGCATCACACGAATTTGATCAAACAATGTCTGAGCTGCCGTATTCACCTGTGCAGCATTTGCATCGTCTACAGCAAATACAACTGGAACAAACGAATTAGCATGAACCGCTGGCGCGACATATTTAAGCACACCAACTCCAGCAATCTGCGGCGCAACAAATGCTGCTGGTAGTGGATTTGGTGGAGCAAGAACGGGAATTCCAGAATCTCGCAATCGAATATTTATTGCTGCGCCCTCTTGCCCATCATGTCCGGCGCATTCAGTGTGTGAGCACAAACCATAACCATATCTTGCAAAATTATCAACTTCCTGCGTTGTAGTAAGGTAGTGCCCTCCTGATGATACTTCTATGAGAAATTTAGCATTTATGCCGTTAAAATTATTCAAACCTCGCGGATTATCAAGTACGTCAAAATTATTCCCATAATTTATCCTTCTTGAAAGTCCAGCAAGGCATCTGACGCAGCGAGCACACGGATCCATGGATGTTCCTATATGAAGAACGATTAATCTTATATTTTCTGGATGCCCATTTTGTCCCGCATGCGTTAGCAATTGATCGATATTCCAACGCAATCTTGTGTTATCCAGGATGGCTGACAAAATTTTGCCTTCTGTGCATCCATAATCACCAACTATTAAATTACAATCCAAAAATTCGTTGAGGCTTGCGATATTTGCGATGTTAATATATGAAAAAATGTTATTCTGCTGATCGTTTACGTTTAGAGCTTCTAGAGCGGGTGCACGCATGGCTTGAGGAGCGGCATTGATAGCGTCTCTAACGGACTGTTTTATAGGAGTATTGATCTTTGATACGTAAACATTATTGCCTAGCGTTGTAATAACTCTTGAATATGCATTGAATGTCCCCTGCGGATTTTCAACAACGATAGTCACTGCAGCTGCGGATACACTTACGCAGTTCCATCTATGAATTTTGTTCACATTATGTACAATATTAGCTAAATGTCGGTGAATTCCGTTAGATCGCTGTCCTTGATTATTATTCTCTAGATATGCTAAATTTTGAGAAAATACTTCAGGTTGTCTCAGTGAATTCCATTCTATGATTTGATTAAATTGCCAATTTTGTATGTTTAAAGCATTACCCTGATGATTTTGTAAATTAAAATTAAAGGTATTTCTCCATCTAAATCCTTCATCTTGAATTGAAGCATTTGCATGCTGTCCGATAGTTACATGGTTAGGATTGTGACAATGAGCTATATTACAAAACCCTACAATATGATAATGATTAGCACCATTAGCGTTAAGTGAATTCAGATTATGATTATTAAAGCGTAAATGCTCTCTTCCGCAATGTTGATGATTATTACATGGAAAGTCTTCTGTATGTATGCCAATGTTAGAATGTGTCTGATCTTGGCAGCCGGCGATAGTATAGCAAAGTCCACATCTCCCAAACAAATGTTCTCTGGTCCTATTACTCCACGGAGTGCAATTTACTTTATCGCATATAATTACCACAAAAATAGCGCAGCATAATATGATTTTTAATTTTTGTAATTTCTTCGACATTCTATATCCATCATTATTCATTTTGTTCGTTTGTAAAATTTTGCAATTTTTAACTCTCGAGTTTTGGATACTCCAAGTAGCAAAAAAAATAATATCGAACATGATTATTTTATTAGTATGATTTCAGAAATAATTTAAGAAAAAGCTAAAAATCTTCTAAATTTTAGAGTAGATTCTCTCAT
>JAISYW010000102.1 GCA_031269645.1 Holosporaceae bacterium | reverse complement strand
GCCTCCTTTTACACCAAAACACGGCCCCAAAGACGGCTCACGTAAAGCCAAACATGTTTTGTACCCTAAATAGTTCATGGCATCGGCTAAACCTATGCTTGTTGTTGTTTTTCCTTCTCCTGCGCTTGTTGGATTAATCGCCGTAACCAAAATTAATTTACCATTTGAGTTATTGTCGATTTTTCGCCAAACGTTTTGATGAATTTTTGCTTTGTATCTGCCATATAATTCTAAATATTCTTCATCAATTCCTAATTTTTGAGCTATTTCTTCGATTCGTTTTATGGCTGATCCTTGTGATATTTGTATGTCACTTTTCATATCTGAATTACCCCGAATGTTTCAAAATCACGGTATTTTTACGCCGCTATTTTGCAACGCTCTAATAACTGGAGAACAATCGCATTTCCCCACAGTCACGACAGAAGAATTTGACGCCAAAAGTCTTTCGGTAAAAAGTTGTATATCTTCCATCGTAATGGCGTTAAGCTTCTCCAAAATTTTTTCATGACCAATTGGATGCTTGAATATTAAAGTTTGGTTAACAATCTGCTCGCAAGACGCTGAATTATTTTCTTTCATCATCAAAAGATTAGCTTTAAACTGAGCTTTCGTTCTCTTGAGCTCTTTCTCCGAAATTTCTTTGCGCATTTTCATTAGTTCTTCCGAAACGATCTTTGATAATTCCGATAGTTTATCCGGAGAAGTTGCCGCGTAAACTCCAAATGTACCGTTACGCCGATATGAGGATGAAAATGAATAAATAGAATACACAAGGCCTCTTTTTTCACGAACTTCTTGGAATAAACGAGAAGACATTCCGCCACCAAGAATTGATGAAAATAGAGCTAATGTATAATAATCAGAATCCGAGTTAGATAAGCCGTTAAAACCGATAATCAGATGCGCTTGTTCCAGATCTCTGGTATCAGAATACGCGCCGCCAATGTAATCGTATGTGGCGTCACAAATTAAAGTCTTCTTTCTGGAAAAATTACAAAGATATTTTTCTGCTGAATTTATTAACTCATCATGCGAAACATTGCCTACTGCCGCAAAAATAATATTGTCGGCATTGTAGTACTCATTTCTGTATCTTCGTAAATTATCAGCAGAAATTTTTGATACTACTTCTATCGGACCTAAGATCGGTCGCCCAAGAGCTTGCTTTGCAAAAGCAACCTTTTCAAAATAATCAAAAATTATATCATCTGGCGTATCATACGTTTGATATATTTCTTGCAAAATAACGCTACGTTCCATCTCTACTTCTTCAATTAAAAAAGCAGGATCTTGCAAAACGTCCGAAAGAATTTCTATGGCGACTTGTATATCTTCTTTTAACACTTTCGCATGAAAAGCTGTAACTTCTTTGGAGGTATAAGCATTTAAATAGCCGCCAACGGATTCGATTTCTTCTGCAATCTGCTTTGCGGTTCGTTTAGAGGTTCCTTTAAAGGCCATATGTTCCAAAAAATGAGAGATTCCATTGTTAGATTCTTCTTCACATATCACCCCAGCCTCAACCCAATATCCAATAACTACGCTATCAAAATTCTCTAATTTTTTTGTAACAACGCGAACGCCATTATTTAGTTTAGTTAATTTTATGTTGTCCACAGCGTCCCATTTTTTCATCCGAATGATTATATATACGGTAATAAATGCCTGAAGTCATCGGGCTTTCTGGTTTTTCGTTATTTTTGATAGAAGATTTTTCTAATCCTTTAGTATTTCTTCCAGCAAGAGCTATTTGGACGGGATATCTTGACATTCTTCTCTCATCCACCAATTTTTTAAAGCATTTTTGAAAGAGTAATTTCACTAAAGCGTCCCTTTGCTTCCCAGTTTTTCCTCCTAAAACTACCGCAATTAATCGATCCTTTCCTCTACGCGCCGATGCGGCAAGATTAAAACCAGAAGCGTTAACAAATCCTGTTTTTATGCCGTCTACTACTATATCGCCATTTTTTCCAAGTAAATTATTATGATTTTTAAAACACTTATTCCTAAAACAAAACTGCCTGGTTGCGAAAAGATGATAATAGCAAGGATATTCCGAAAGCAAGGCTCTAGCAAGTTTTGCCATATCTTTTACGGTAGTTAATTGCCGATGGTTTGTCCAACCAGAAGGATTTAAAAACAAAGTAGATTTCAGATCAAGCCGTTTAGCTTCTTTGTTCATCAGCGCAATAAACGTTTTTTCGTCCTTTCCCAAGTGCTCTGCTATAGCGACGGAAATGTCATTAGCGGATTTGGTTATTAAAGTCATGATTGCGTCCCCAAGGCTTATTTTGTCGCCAGCTTTCAAACCAAGAGAGCAAGGTTGTTGAGACGCGGCATTTTTCGAAATACAAATTAGCGTTGACATAGAAACTTTTTTTTGCTGTAAAGCTTTAAAAGTGAGGAGCAACGTCATCATTTTTGTTAGAGAAGCCGGCTGAGTTTTTTGTTCGGAGTTATAAGAATAAATGATTTCGCCTGTTTTAGTGTTTATTACTATAGCCGCGTTTACGGGAGTATAAGCGAATACGCTTCGAATTGTTACGCAGTATATAAAAGCCAACAAAAAATATTTACGCAAAAGCCAAACTCATATACCAGACGAATGAAAAAGATATCTTATAAAAATTAGGACATTTTAATACCAAGAGACTTATAACGACTTTTGAATTTTGCCAATTGTCCGCCAGTATCAACTAATTGCCTAATTCCAGTCCAGGCAGGATGGGATTTGGAATCAATATCCAATTTCATCGTATCTCCAGCTTTGCCCCAAGTAGATTTTGTTTTAAACGAGAAACCATCCGTCATAACAACATTTATTTCGTGATAATCTGGGTGTATATCCTTTTTCATTTCAATAATCCATCAATAGAAGTTGTTAATGGTATATTCATTTAACTTGGAAAACAATAGGTTTTTTTATTTGTATTTTTGGTAGTAGCGCTAGCTACATTTTTGTTTGGTTAAAATCTCATGACAATAGACTCTAGATGTTGTTTCACAAACGCAATGGAGATTGCTTTTTTTCGTTGAAGCGATAGCTTGTCTAATGTCTTCAGAATTTCCGTAACGCTTCTAACATCTCGGTTTGCGTTGTTAAGTATATATAACAATACATCATTGGAAACGAAAATTTCTAGGTCCTTTGCTATTTTTTGAGCGATTTTGAAAAGCAATTCGTCGCTTGGATTTTTCACGTTAATACTTGGAATTGCCAATAAGCGAGATTTTAAGTCGTTTAGACTTATGGATATTGAATTTAATGAAGTTCTACTTAAAATTAAGAAATATCTCCCTTTTTCGTTAGCGATATTAAGAAAATGAAACATCCAATTACAAACATTTTCGTTTACGCTTAAAAAATTATCGAAATTATCGATAACAAAATTGCAATCAGCGTCAAATAAATCACGTGGATCGTGATTTACTGCTTCTTTTAGAATATGTACGGCATTTGCGGTTTGGGCCCATAAAGCAGCCAAATGCGTTTTACCAACTCCGGATTCTCCAAATATAATTATTCCATTACTATTCCAAGCTGGCCATTTTATCAGATAGGTTATAGCCTCGAAATTTTCATCACTATCTATAAAATCGTACCAATTTAGATTTTCTGTTTTGTAAAAGCTGAAAATTTCTTGCTGCATTCTATATTCATATTTACTGCTTATATGCTGGGCTAGCTTTAAACTCTTTTATCGCAAAGACTACTAAATTTCTCGTAACGGCGGTAAGCGGAATTGCTATTAATACTCCTGAAATTCCTTGTAATTGAATACCTGCAAAGAAAGAAAATAAAATCCATAGAGGATGTAGACCCGTTTTTTTCGCTACGAATTTAGGCGTTAACACATATCCTTCAAGAAATTGTCCAATCAAATAAATCGCGAAAATAACACAAAAATTTACCAACGTTATTTTTGAAACATTCACGAAAATTACCAATAGGAAAGAAAATAATGCACCAATAAACGGAATGAATGAAAAAAAACCGGACACTATTCCTAAAAAAACGCATTTACACGCGCCAACAGCCGCCAAAGATAACGTGTAATACACGGATAAAATAGCCACGACGCACAATTGTCCTTTAAAAAAGTTTGTAAAAGTTTGGCGAACGATTGAAAAAGCCTTGAACACGACATCTTTTTGTCGATTTGGTATGCTATTGCAGACTGTAGTTGTAAGCACGTTCCAATCTCTTAGGAAATAGAAAAAAGCGATAGGCATGATCACAAAAAATGAGAAAAAACTAGTAATTGCATCTCGCTTAGAGGCGATCCTTTCAACTATTGACGCAAAAATATATATTTTTCGATCAAGATATTTTTGCATTTCCTGTTTTAAATTTGCGATTGCCGGCTGCTGATTAACAAAATCTATTGAAGAAAAAGTATCGTCTAAAAACAATACGAATCGATCGTAATATGACGGGACCTTTTTCGCAAATATGATCATATATTCTTTTATTTGGGGTAAGAACTCTATTCCAACCAATATAAATACGAAAACGAAGAGCAATACTAAAATCATACTGACAAGCGTTCGATTTAGATAATTCGATACAAAATCCACAAAAGGAGCGAATAAATAAGCTAGAGCAAATCCAACGATAAATGGGAAGCATATGTCCGAAAATAAATAAAAGAATAAAAACGAAAATAAGAAAATACTTATCCAGAAAGTAAGCTTATTATTTAAACAATGCATTTTTGATCCAATAGTATTTTTGGGCATACTCTATCCCTGAGATAAATGTGGAAACACATACGACAAAAGAACATATATCCAGTATGTATGCTACATCTACTAATAAAAGCTTACAAGCAAGAACTACTATTATGAAAACCAACTGTATTGTTGTATTGATTTTACTGGACATCAATGGATTTATACTTAATTTTATATTTGAAAGTCTACAGATAAAAATCATGCCAAGTATAATTAAATCCCTACCTATCACAATCAAAGAGACATAAATTGGAATGAATTTTATATACGCCAGTAAGAAATATGAAATTGTCATCAAAATTTTATCTGCCAAAGGATCGAGCTTGGCGCCCAATTCGGAAACAATATTGAATTTTCTTGCGCAATATCCATCTAAAAAGTCAGATACAGAAGCTATAGCGAAAAGCAAGATGCTTGCAAAAAAATGACAATTTAAGATCAAAGGAATTAAAACAAAAGATAATATGATCCTTAACGTGGATAAAATATTAGGAAGATTTTTCGATATGAGATTCATTGAAATAGCGCGTATTTTATGCCTAGCTCACGAAAATCTTTGATCTTGCTTTCATCAATGTTAAATATTGCTCTTTTTTCCGAAAACAACTCCACAGAAACATCCAAATTATTTAATTTTGTAGCATGTTTTAGAAAATCTCCCGTATATATGGCGAGTTTAACTCTTTTTTGATCGTCTGCGTCTTCTAAATCTACATCTATTCCATAATATTCCAGTAGCTTAGCGACCTTTTTCTTCGAAAATCTATATGTTAGTTCTGCTATGTAAAAAGAATCGGAATACTTTTCGTTCTCGATTGAATAATCGTAAATACAGTCTTGAATTTGTTGATGAGACATTTTCTCAGCAATTTCAGCGTCTTTATTCAACTTTTCTGCGATCAATTTCTTAAACGCAGAACGCACCGCCATCAATAAAACTTTCTGCTTAGCCGCGAGAGAATTTCTATCTTTCTGTTTTATCTCGATTTTTTTAATTTCGTAATACAGACTATCGGCCAAGACATACTGTGTTCCAAGAAAAAACAAACAAAAACATATGCAATATTTGACGAGTGTATTATTCAATAATCTCTAACCGATTGAAAAAAAAGTCAACTTCAATTTTAGCCGTTGCCGAACTATCCGATCCGTGAACAGCATTGCGTTCTATGCTTTCTCCAAAATCTCTGCGAATCGTTCCAATTTCAGCATTTGCAGGATTAGTTACCCCCATAATTTCTCTATTTTTGGCAACGGCATCTTCTCCACACAATACTTGCGCTATGATAGGACCAGAACTCATAAATTCACATAAACTATCATAAAACGTTCTTTCTTTATGTACTTCGTAAAATTCCTCGGCTTGTTTTATGGACAATTGCAATCGCTTTTGTGCAACAATCCGCAGGCCGGCTTGCTCGAATCTGGAATTAATTGTTCCAGTAAGATTCTTAGAAACCGCATCCGGCTTGATAATAGACAATGTCCTTTCCATTTTCCCCTCTATGCTGTTTTCTGCCAACCGGCAGGGGTTTGACACCAGTAGTTTACATTTTTCTGCCGCTTTTTCAAGTCTTCATATAAAATCTCGGCGGCCTTTGTTTGAACTTGATCTTCGAAAATAAAAATTATTTTTTCAAAATCTTCTCCCCAGGCTGTATAATCCAGAGTATCAACAAGAACTAGCGTCGAAGCATTGTTTGGATTTTCAATATTTTCAGTAAGATAGATTGGCTGTAGTTTCTGAAAACCTAAACTTCTGTCTCCATGCGGAATAAAAGCATTTGTTGAAAACGTCCATAAAGTTTTATCAACAATCTTTACTCGTTCATCTATAGGAGAATAAAATATACATTTCTTTTTTGATGCATAAATCTTTTCCAGTAGGCGTATAATCGCAGCAACCAAATTGCCTTCCGCTGTTTGATAAAGACTGATTTCCATAGAGCAAGCTCAAAAAATCAAAGTTTCGTATAATTTTCTCGCAGAAAATGATAAAGCAAATGCACGCCAAATCCGGTAGCGCCTTTGGCGCATATAAAAAGATCATCAGACGTCGATTCAACCCCAGCAATGTCTATATGAGCCCAATCCACATTATTTACAAATCTTTTTAAAAATTGAGCAGCTGTAATACTTCCGCCTCTAACGCTTGGTTTCCCAATATTTTGCATATCAGCTCGGTCGGAGTCTATTCCTTTATCAAAATGCTTTGTAAGAGGTAGCCTCCATACTTTCTCGCCAATTTTTATTGACGATTCAATAATTTTATCGGCTAAGTCATCATTATTGCTGAATAATCCGGCAAATTCATGACCAAGAGCCACGACAATCGCTCCTGTCAACGTTGCCAAATCAATCATAACTTTTGGAGAAAATTTACTCTGGGTATACCAAAGAGCGTCTGCAAGAACCAATCGTCCTTCGGCGTCCGTATTTAATACTTCAATCGTTTGACCAGACATTGATTTGACGATATCTCCTGGACGTTGAGCAGTGCCAGAAGGCATATTTTCCACCAGAGCCATCACTCCAACAACATTTATGGGTAACTTATTTAAAGCTACAGCCTTTAAAAGCCCTAAAACTGTTCCGGATCCGGCCATATCGCAGCGCATTTCATGCATGCCGTCGCCAGGTTTTAGGCTAATTCCGCCGCTGTCAAACGTAACTCCTTTTCCGACAAATGCTATTGGTTTTTCAGAGGAGTTTCCTCCGTTCCAATGCAATACCACCAATTTTGGTTCATTACTACTTCCCTGAGCGACTCCAAGTAAAGCGTTCATCTCCAATTTTTTCATGTCAGTTTGATTTAAGATATCGACTTTTACGCCTAGAGAAGATAATTCATTTTTCGCTATCTCAGCTAAGCTTTCTGGATATATCACATTTGCTGGCTCAGAAACTACTGTACGTGTCAGAAAAATACCTTCGGCAATTTTTTGTAGTTCGAGAAAACAATTTTCTGCTATTTGAGGAGCAGATGTAAGAACGGATACGCTTTGCAGCTTTATATCTTTATTTTTGCTTGATTTATATTTATCAAAATCCCACGATTTTAATAATGCGCCAAAACCTATATAGGCCGGAGAGCTTTCATAAGAAGTATTGAGATCTTCAGCGTCAATTGCAATTGTAATGGAAGAATCCAATTTTGATGCGCATGTATAAACAGTTGCTCCTAATTTTTTTAATTCAAATTCTGTGAATTTTTTACCAACTTCACCTAATCCGATAACAACAAAGCGATTCACCGTATCTTCTGTGGAAACAAAACTAAAAGAATCAAACAATTTTCCTGAAAACTGCGCTTTTTTTATATTTTTGGAAATTATACTATTAAATTTCAAATCAAAATTGGCGGCGTTTTTGGATAGCGAACCGTCCGCGTATACTCCTACTGCTATACTAGAGTTCGCTTTTGGTTCATTTAGAAAAGATACCCCTTTTATAACCATAAATACTCCTCCTCAATTAGTCGCTAAAATTAACTGCTTAAACAATAGATTATTTTGAGGAAAATGACAACGTTGCCGGATACACGAAAGAGGCAACGCCAACGATCGCTAAAAGAGCACGCAAAACAACAAAAAGTAAATCCGCGTCTTTCCTACATCTGTGACTGTATAGCTAACCTTTCCCTGGTTGGCTTACAGTCGTCCAGCAATTGCTTGTGAACAGCATCCAGTATATTAGCTTATACTTTAACATAGAGCTTTGCTGAACGACTAAATATCAATAAGTGTCCGGCTAATTTTAGGACGCCATAATCGACTCAAAAAGAAGCTCTCCCCCGATATAAACGCGCTACTTGCGTGAACTTGCAGAAAAAACTTCAGTGATTTGACCTGCTTTCTTCCAATCTTTAGCCGCCTTGCCATCAGCATCCACAATTGTAGCTATGGTAAGTCCAGTACTAGTTACTTGCTGTCCAGCTGCTATTAAATCTTTTGCATCTACCTTCCCGTCGCCGTTAACATCTGCTAATCCAGAGCAACATCCAAATAAAAAATTCCAAAAACGAGCACACAAACCGGAAGATTTTTCTTTTTCCATTTGCATTGCTAATTGAAGTTTTAGGCGCTCATTTTCTGCTAAAGTCTGCTGTGTTTGTTCCACTAAAGAGTTTAATTCCCCGTGACTATCATCCTTAAGCAGATTTTCTTGAGTTTCATCTGTTTGCATGCACACAACGCCGCCGCATACCAACAAATTCAACAAAAAAGATGTTTTTTTCATAACTGTTCTCCTATTTTTGGTTAAGATCTTCATTATGATAAATAAAAGTTAATTTTTTATTAATTTTTCATATTTTTGTGTTGCGTATCTCGACTTCCAGACTACTTTTCTTTCTTCTTTAAAATTAAAGTTAATCAACTATTTGTTTTTGTTTTTATATTTTTTTGGCAATCAACATTATTGTCTATTAACTGAGAATTGCAAATTATGGTAAAAACGCAAATACTACTTCATTGCCTCGATTCCTGGAAGCGGACTGCCTTCTATATAGGACATAAACGCTCCGCCTGCCGTCGACACGTGGGACATATCTTGAGACACACCAAATTGTTTTATTGCAAAACTCGTATCTCCGCCTCCTATGATAGAAACTAATTGCCGTTCTTTCGTTAGCTTGGCTATTTCTTGGGCAATTGACATTGTTCCAAAGTTGAAAGGAGCCTTTTCGAACAAACCAACCGGCCCGTTCCACAAAATAGTCTTGCTTTCCCTAATATGTTTTTTGAATAGCTCGACAGACGCCGGTCCAATATCGAAAACGCTTGCGCTATTATCTTCAGAAGAAATAATCACGTGTTTGAAAGTTTCTTGATCGTTAATCAGAGCTGAAAAGTCAACTGGCATAATCAGTTCGCAATTATGTTTTCTGGCGTTTTCTACGATTTCATCAATATCGCTTTCATATTCTTTGGAGTTAAAGATTTTTAGGGTTTTATTACCCCAAAAAGCCAAAAAAGCCCCTGCAATTCCTCAGCCAAGAGCCAGTTTATTTACTTTTTTGGATAGATTTTTCAATAATTTAACCTTTGTAGATAGCTTTGAACCACCCAATATGCACATTTTTGGACGTGAAGCGTCCTTAAAAAATTCGTCGATAATTTGAATCTCTTTTTGGAAAGATATTCCTAAGGCGTGAGGTAAAAATTGTGGAATAGCAAAAATGGAAGCATGTTTTCTGTGGGATACCGAAAAAGCTTCGTTAATATAAAAATCAGCCAAACCAGCTAATTTTTTAGCAAAATCCATATCGCAGGCTTCTTCCTCCATATAAAATCTTAAATTCTCCAATAAAATAATTT
>JAISYW010000022.1 GCA_031269645.1 Holosporaceae bacterium | reverse complement strand
ATACAAATAACCAAAATCTATCGCCATATCGAAATGTTTTACTCCAAGTTTATTTTCATACATATCTAGAGTTTTAATTTCTTTCGGGCCAACGAACAAATGATGCGTTTTAGAAATTTCGACGGATGGAGCGATCAAAAGCGCGTCATCTACACTTTCTATCACATAAACATTTTTGCTATCGCGAGAATGTCTGTAAGACACCTTGTAGGTTAAATTTTGATTTGGAAGAAATGCAACAAGCCAATACTTATCCGTTATCCCGAACCAACCGCCCTTAGTTTCAATTGTTACATTGTCTTTTTTAGATAAATCTTCATAGCTAATTTCTTCAAGCTTACCGTTTGTATAACCGAGAGGTCCCTCATAAAAGTTGAACGAATCGCTACTTTTTTCAAATTTTCGATTAATTCTCATTACGGACTTGAGGCTGACGTTCTCATTTCCATAGTTTTTTACTTTATCGATAATTGTGACCAGGAAATTATCGTCTATGGAAATGTGCTTTTCAAAAATCAAACCATTGCCATTGTCCCAAGTTAACTCCACTGGAGAAGTTTCAGTCACTTTCGTCGATTTAGCCTTCCAACAAGTATTTTCGTTTGGAAGAATTATGCCAGGATTATCGGATACCCAATTTGTTATAGCAAAATAATTGCCGTCGCTATTTCCAAAAACAGAAACATTTTCATTTCCGACAGAATCCTTTTTGTATTTTTTTAGTTTAACGTCTCCTATTTTGGCCCCACAAGAAGAAATACTTCCAATTATGGAGACAGACTCAATTTTGATATTTTCGACTTTGTTTTGATTGAAAACAGAAGAATTATTATTTACTTTCGGTGCGACAATTGGCGTCTCGTATTCGTTTAGTTTTTGAAAATGTTGTTGATTTGCTTGTTTTTGATTAAAAAAATATGGATAACTGACCATAATCAATACAGAAATCACGAAGAACAACAATACGTTACGTTTATCTTCTTCCATAGAAACCTCTAAATAGACCTAAAACATAACAAGTATAATGTAAAAAGATATTTTTCGGAAGTATGCGAGGATTATCCATAATATATCACGCGATATTTTTATGAAGCAATCCCGACAGTGCTGTATAGATCAATTGGAGTACAAATCTACTCAATATTCGATAAACTATTTCGGAATTGCTTGACATATTTTTGTAATAGCTTCCAAGCGACATATCCTACAACTATGTTTGCTTTTTTAATCACATAAACGATAACAACTTTTTTCCGTATTCCATTAATCATCCAATTGTACTATGTAAACATTTTATCGGACAGGCTTTCTTTTCCATTCTTCTTTTTCATTGAGATAAATACTTATTGGCGAGCGTTTATCAACCAAACGAAAATTTCGCAATTTTTCATGATGAGAAAAAACAACCTCCTCTTGCTCAAAAGTTTTATTATATAAAATTAGAGAATTTTCAGTAATTTCATCGAGACTGCTGCATTTTTTTATGACGTTTATTTTCTTACCGATAGAATAATTGATGAACAAGTTCCATATTATGAGCCAATATTCGAAATCCAAAACTGACGGTTCGTGGATGTAGATTACTTTATTTCCCTTCAAATATCGATTCATAATTTCTTTAGCTATGAATGTGTCAGCACTTCTGTAAAACCAGTTCTTTTTGACCTTATGCACAGAGACGGCAATCGATGGTATAGCAATGAATAATAGCGAAAAAACAATCGTTCTGAATGTCAATTTATTTTTTTTCAAAAAATACAACGCCCAGTAAGCCAAAGACGGCATAACCAATACCAAAGATGGAAATAGACAATGGTTACCAACCATAAGCACAATAACTGCGCATGCGTATCCGACGCCAGCAAATAACAAACCATCTAGAAACAAGTGTTTCCGGTCTTTTTTTACCAAAACAAAATATAACCGAAAGAAACACACAATAAACATAATACATACAATTGGTTCTTCCATAATTAGACGACTTACTGAATTTAAAATCGAAAAGTCAGAGTAAAATAACTTTGCCCCATGATATAACGCTCGTGGTTTGCCCTCGAACCATCGACAAATATAGATACGCAAATATACCGCAGAATTCGTCATTAATACATAATTAAAAATTCTACCTTTTCTATCCAACTTTTTACATCGAAAAACCAGATTAGTTAGTGAAACTATCGCAATCATACCGAAAACCGGCTCCTTTAGATATGTGGTATACGCGGCGGCCAGAAAGGCCAAGATATAATATATGACGAATCGGCGATTTTCTCCAAGCCAATAGCATAACATGAATGCCGACAACGTAAAAAACATCATTCTTTCTGAGTATATGCAACGCATGTGAATTTCTATGAAATTAGAAGTAGAAAACAGAAGTAAAACAAACAGCGCGTTAAGAATATATTGTTCCTTCGCAACTTTATTCATAAAAGAGAATAAAAGAAACGTAGATAATATCATCACAATCGAGTTATACGCCAAATGGGCGCCGATTGTATGGCCGTATGGAACGAACAGCATGATACTATAATCCACCAATCCGAGCGGCCAAAATCTTCCTCCCCATTTTTCATTATAGATACCAGGAGCTTTTCCAAGGACTGTCGTAGTAAAAAACTGATAGTCATCGCCGATTGTCCAATTTGCATCCAAAAAAATGCATACAATGAACGCTAATAACGCCAGTGACAAAATAAAATAAGATATCTTTTTATCAGACATGTGCATTTTTTATTTTTGGTGCATAATAGGCTAATCGAGTGATATATTCAATACAAATGAAATATCGTATATGCCGTTAATATCAGCAATTATCCCAGTCTATAACGCCGAAAAGTACTTATGCAAATGTTTGAATAGTATAACAAATCAAACTTTTCAAGATATCGAGATAATATGTATAAACGACGGCTCTTCAGACGATTCATATTCAATTTTAGAGAGATACGCCTTAAAAGATTCTAGAGTTAAAATTATAAATCAAGAAAACAAAGGACAAGCCGCTGCCCGCAATCTTGGTCTACAAATGTCGATGGGGAAGTATATTTCATTTGTAGACGCAGATGATTGGATTGAGCATCATATGTACGAATTATTAATCCAGATTTTTAAAAATGATCTCGATCTAATCATTTTCGACGCAAATGTATTTGGCGAGTCGGATCAAGCTATGCGTAAATATTTTCTCATGAAATTTCAGGACAAACTGCGTATTAATGGTGATATAATTGCTAAATGTCCGACTCCTCCGTGGAATAAAATATACCGAAAAGATATCATTGATAAATACAACATTTTGTTTCCGGAAGGTCTGCTATATGAAGATAATTCGTTTCACTGGAAATATATGATGCACGCAAACAATGCGTATTTTTTAAAAAAGAAACTTTACAATTACATGGTTAGAAAGGGTTCGGTTATGGTTCAAACAAAATCCAAGTCCTCCAAAGTGACGGATCACTTTCTTATCTGCCTAGAGATTTTTGAATACATGAGAAAACACCATCTAGAAGGAGAATATGGAGCATCTTTCGTAGATTTTTTCGAACATTGTCTTGGAATAGTGTGCTCCTATACGGATAATTTGCTAGAATCAATGAAAATTGCAAACGAAATTTGGTCAAAAATCGATATTCAAACGAATAAACCTATTATTTGCGCTCTCAGGCAAAAAAATTACAACTATGTAATAAAATGGATTAGTTACAGATTTTTTGAAAAAATATTTTCCATTAAAAAACGTTATGGAAGAAAAATAATTACAATTTGCGGCACGCAATTTCCAGATTTAAATATTCTCGAAACCACATAGATGATAAATCAAAGCTTTTCGCCGAGAATTAATCTTTTTTTGTTTCCAAGGCTATTCCCAAATCGAATACTTAATTGTGTTTTGGCTTGGTATGTTTTATAAAAACCTATTGTGGACATAATATGAAAGCTGAGAAAGCTAATTTATCGGATTTTGATCAGCCTATTATATATACCGCCGCCCAACTGAAGGGACGTCGATTACGGATGGTACGCGCCTTAGCAGGCCTTTCTCGACAAGAATTATATGAAAAAATAGGTATAGCCACGTCGACTATTGATACTTGGGAAAGCGGACGCGTGGAGTTGACAGAAAAGAGCGCCCATCGAATGAGTTTAGCCCTAAGAAACGTCGGGGTTTACTGTTCCGGAGAATGGTTATTAACCGGATCTGATACTCCTCCAAGAATGATGGACGACGTTGAAAAATTGGTTTTTTTATCAAATACGGCCGAAATCACCAATGGCAATCCGACTGCCGAAGATCACTCGAATAGACTACCTCCATTTTTAGATGAAGACGTAAGGCGCGAATTAAGTTTTTTTGTTAATTTACATAAGAACGCAATGTTTCATATTTTAGAAACGGATCTAAAAAATTCCTGCTATAAGCGTTCCGATTGTGTAGCCGGAATAGTTGAAAACCCAATAAAACTAACAAATAAAACAGTCATAGTACAGTTATGTAGCGGAAAAATAACTATTTGCAAATCCATTAATGGCGATGACAACAACCGTTTTTTCTGCATGAGCGAGTCAAAAAAGAAGCTAGAAATCGCAAAAGCTGCGGAAATTATTTGGCACAGAATAACCAAAAAGAGATAGGAACTTTCGCTTTAGTTTATAATTGTTGCTGGAGTTACGGAAGAGTTGTATGATCCAAACGTTGATATTGTTAAAAAAGTAGTATGTCAAAGCGTATATTGCTAGTCTTATTTGCGTTCTTATTGTTCGATAGTCGTCGAGCAGATGCGTACGGAGGAATTTCATTCCAAAAGCTAGAAAATGGAGTTTCCGTCGTTTTCATAGATACGGTAAAGTCGAACTCTCTTTTGGTTGTGCTGTGCGTTTCATCCGGCAGCGCCGACGAGCTAGACAAAGAAGGCGTAGCGAATCTACTGACATATATATTTATGGAAAAGCTCCAAGCTAACGCCAACGCCGACACTTTGCAACACGGTTCGGAAATCAACTCGTATACGGAACATGATCAAAGTTTGTATTATTTTTACGGTAATTTAGAAAGTCTTGAAAGTTTTCTGAAAAATCTTGGAACTGTGTTTACAAAGTTTTCCTTTTCAGAGAATGATCTAAGAAACAACAAGCGAAAGATTGAAGAAAAATTACTAATGGACAATCAGATAGATAAAATTCTTGTAAAAAAAGAATCAAGAAAGTCCGTTTATTGGCATTCTAGGTACGGCGCGGATATTAGCGGAAATTTGGATAGTTTGAAGAATATATCCGAACGAGATATCCTCAATTTTAAAAACAAAAATTACACGAATAATCGAGCGACACTTATTATCGCTGGAGATATAAAAAAGGATGAAGCTGCCGCTATGATCATAAAATATTTTGGCAAAGGCGAACAAAAATCAGTAATTGATAGATTGCAAGAGCCACCTCACCATAGATCGACAACTAAAATTATGAAATCTAGTCAGCAAGTCGGCGTACCAATTGTTGAGTTCTATTGGAAAATTCCAAATTACCGAACAGAAAAAATGAAGGCGTTATCTGTAGAAATTTTTGTGAATTATTTAGAAGAAACATTGAAAAAGATTCTGGTCGATGAACAAAAAGTAGCTGCGTTAATATCTTACTACTATTCGTTTTGGAATTACGACAGTGGCGTTTTTTCCATAACGGCCACGTTACGCAATTCAAACTGCATAGAAGAATCAATCAATGCAATTTTATCCGAAATTAAATACATTGCTTTCGAAGGAATAACTAAAGAACAAGCTGATGACTCTGTCAAGAGAATAGTTTCTTCTTCCAAAAAATCCATGTTTTTCCAGAAAGCTATATTTAACGAAAAAACGCTGGACATTATAGAATGGATTTCAAGAAGAATTGGCTCTGGCAACGAATTTGATTTTATTAAGGGATATCCGGATTTTGTAAAAAAATACGACTTGGAAGATGTAAACGTTCAAGCAAAAGCAATCTTCAAAAATGATCCATGTGTTATTTCTGTAATAAAACCTGTTGAGATTAAAAATGCTGGTTAAGCAAACGGTCTTATCCACTCGAATAACTAAAAAAAATATTCTTCTAAATGAATTTAAAGCGCTGGATTGTTTTTCTATAGTAAAAAATGACGACGCTTTATATTTCACCAGAATTCCTAGACTTCAAAAATGGATATCCGGAGAAAATTTTGTGATTTTGGGAACCGGTGGATCAAGTTTGGGAGGGCAATGCATTCACGCCATATCCAAAAATCCTAAAAACATAAAATTCGTCAACAATTTAGATCCATCGACTTTAAATAATTTATTTTCCAAGATTGATCTTCAAAAAACGAATTTTTTGTGCATCTCCAAATCCGGCGAAACATTAGAAACCGTTTGTCAGACAATGCTTATTGTTGATTTAATAAAAAATTTTGAGAATTTTTGTGAAAAATTCATCATTATAACTGAAAACAAAAAATCATCTTTGCGCGAATTAGCTAATGAATTTAATTTCTTATGCTTAGATCATCCAGAGACAATTGGCGGAAGATTTTCTGTGTTCTCAATAGTTGGAATGCTACCCGCTATGCTTTGCGGAATTGATCCTAAAGAAATCATTGCCGGAGGAAGTGAAATATTGAATAATTCGCAGCATTATTTGCGGCAAATCGAAGATGGAGTATCTTTTGTTTTGGATAGTTTTAGTAATGGATTAAAACAACACGTATCTTTCATTTATTCGGACAAACTTGCGTTTTTTGGCGCATGGCTCGCGCAGTTATATGCGGAAAGTAGCGGTAAATCAGGCAATGGAATAACTCCAATAACCGCCGTAGGTTCTGTTGACCAGCATAGTCAATTGCAACTGTATTTAGACGGGGCGGCGGATAAGTGTTTTACGTTTTTTTTGGAAAAGCAAATATCTGCATTACAGATATCCGACCAATTTATTCCGAAAAACTTGGCGTATATAAAAAACAAACGTATACATGATATTTTTGGGGCGCAATATAAAGCGACGATCTCTTCAATGTTAGAAAAAAACTATAACGTTAGAGAAATCGAGATTCCTGAAATTACTCCTAAGGTTTTGGGAGCGATGTTTATGCATTTTATGCTGGAAGTTGCCTGTGTTTGCAAAATGATTGG
>JAISYW010000046.1 GCA_031269645.1 Holosporaceae bacterium | reverse complement strand
TATCGTGGCTCGTCAAGTTTTATCTCCATGTCGCCTAATAACAGGGGTTGTTCTGACGTTATAGGCAGTATCGCTGTTATGTCCGTTCCTTTGTTTTTTGTCCCAGAATGTGACAGATTGGATTGCTTTATCTCTATACACAAAGCTGAGTCAGCGAGTTCCTTGAGGTAGTTCACGAAATTTTTATCTGAGAAGTCATAAAAAACCTTACGGCCGGCGGGTCGCCCCGCAATCATTTCTTCCACAGGGAAAAGCTCTTTCTCGCTGCATTTCGAGGCTAAAAAAGCGTCTCCTTTTGGCGTCAGAAAAATCTCATAAAATGTTATCAGGCTTTCGGTTATGCAATGTTGCCCGTTAGCTCCGTGCACGAATGTTTTAGGTTGGCTTTGCACTGGTGAAATTGAGAATTCATAGTGGTCATTATGAACGAGTCCAAGTTCTTCATACAACTCCCTTGTGAGAGTGAGTTCGAGCGCGGAACTTATCACGCGCTTCTCGCTTTCCGTAAGCGGCCCCGGGATGCCGTAGAGAAGAACCAGTTTCTCAGGCTCCCGCATGGAAAAGCCGCAAGCGTCCATGTCACGCATGTTGAGCCTGCCGCCTGGAAATACGTAACTCCCGTGCGTGGCGTTGTCCGGGTCGTCGTCGAGATTTTCCCTGCGTTTCAAAACGAACTTGCCGCAGCGTTTGATAAGCCCCCAGGCGACGTACGTGCGCCGGATCGGGGTTTTATCGGCGGCGGCGTATCTTAGCGTCTCCAACGCGTGGAGGACTTCGTACTGGCCCGAACTGTCCGAGTTTATGCCGGATGCCCAAAAATCGCGGGGGAAAAAGCTCTCGCTGTTTGCCATCAATGAGAGCAGCGAGCACGCGAACAGGCGCGCGGGATAGGACACGAAACGCCAATAGCCCTCAGCCAGCCGGACGGGATCGAGAACGCCGGCCTTGCGGAAAACCTCCTGAACGAGGTATAATGAATCTTGTTCACGGGGAACGTCGCCTAACGACTTCAACAAGTCGGAAAATGCTATCTCGGTGTATTCGACGCCCTCTGCGGCTGTGAGGGGTAGATCATCCAAAAGAGTTCTCCAAAAATTTCTCATACAAACACCTCTTGCGCAATCTAGGAGAAAAAATTTCCACATGTTAGAGTTATATGCACGTTGCACTTAGGTATATAATATCACTTAACATTAAATCAAATCAGTTTTTCTTTGACAATTCGACGGGGATGATAAGATGAGTAATTTTGAGTTCATAAGGGATAAGCATTCTGATATATATGGGAAAATTTTTGAAACCGAAAGCAACTATTGGATGGATATCAAACACAGCTCCACGATACTGCGATCCGCATTAAACGCGTATAAAAATAAAATAAACGACACTGCGAATTTCTATAAGGAAATAAGGATAATTAACCTTGATACATACGAGAGTGGATTTCGTGATTTAAAATATTATACGAGAGAAAAATTCCTCGGTGATTTCTCGAATGCTGAACCTCATATTGATGCCGTATCCAAACTGACTGGACGCCCTTTTAAATATTATTTTAAGTTGCATATTTTAGAAAAAGTTTTAAAGGAATTCCACGATGAGATGGTAAGGTTTATCAAGGCAGAAGAGCCTGAATTTCGACATAAGTTCGATCCAAATAAAATTCCCGTCGGGGAATTTATTATTGATGATCCTTTATTCAATTTACCATCACAAAATTATAAAAAATTCTACGCGCACCGGAATGTTCACGAAAAATCAGGGCAACAGGCCTACGCTCTAATATATATTTATCCATCAAATGTTGCCCGAGATGAAAATTTCATATATCGGGCCAATCAAGTGCAGAAAATTCTTGAAGAAAAAGGGAGAAAAGGCACCCTTTCCGTAGGAGATCTGAAAAGCAAGGACGGGCATATCTTCTTAATTTATCTCTTCAAGAAAAAGCCTTTGACTCTGTTACATGACAAGGAAAATCTGTGTAGTATGGGACTTCATGAGAAGGCGAAGTTTTGCCGTGCCATCGCGTTAAAGTTTCGCGATTTTCACGGAGTGGGTATTTTCCATCGTAATTTAACAAGCAACGCTGTAATAATGGAGGATGATGACGGCGAAAAAATTCCGACAATCATTGACTTCAATCTGGCTTCGATCTCACGTCCGAAAGAGACAATAATAAATATATATAGAGAAGAATATAGAAAGTTTGTCAGTACCGAGCATAATAATAAATATTTTCCGAAACTCAATATAGATGAACTATCCAAGACAGATTTCGGGAAATTTGATGTTTATTCTCTTGGTGTTTTATTCAAAGACATTTTCACCGATTGCTCAAAAGATATGCAGACCGAGGTGAAACTTGAATATCTATACAGTTATCTGGAAAATGAAAAGAAGTATGCCACCGAAATAATCAATGGTTTCAAAAGTTCTTGGGAAGATATTCTTAATGGGATGTGCAACGAGGACATAGAGCGCCGTTTCTCCATTGAAAGGGTTATTACATATCTTGATAAAATATTTGAGTCAGGCAGCGGCGCGAAAGACACAGTCACAGAGGACGGCTCTGCCCTGGTAGATTCCCCGAGTACCGGTTCTTCTGACAGCGAACGACACACGGAATTTACCATGGGTCCTGATGAGGGAACCGGTGAAGATACCGTCGTGACGCCGAGAATAGACGAAGAGATTCCCCAAGACGCGATATTAGGAGATATTGACACTAGACGAGAAATCAAAGCAACGCCAAGCGTAACAAACGATGATTCAAGCAAACTGAAAAACCTGCTGAGCCGTGTTTGTAGGAAATTTCGCGAAGCTTTCTCGCACGGAGATAATAATCTGGAGAAAACGGCGCCCCGTGAAGACGTTAAAATTGATGGAACTAACAGTATGCCAAAGAAAAAAAAACAAAAAAGCTCTGAAAAACCCAATTCTTCGCATTATAATAAAAACCGCAAAAAGAGAAGATGAACTCAGGAAAGTTTTTTTCCGTACTCGAAGTTGCAATAACGCGGAGAATTATTACAATTGTGCGTAACATACGTTGGCGTATTAGCTTTATACGATCAAAGGGAGATATGTGATACCATGAAAGACGCTAGAGAAAACAAAGTTCTATTCAACGGGGATGAGCTTGTCCACGGAGACAAAAGATATATAGTCGAAAAAATTATAGG
>JAISYW010000026.1 GCA_031269645.1 Holosporaceae bacterium | reverse complement strand
AAGATCGGTATGCGGATATTACAAAAGGTACTGGTGCCGTAAAAATTACTCCGGCTCACGACTTCAATGATTTTGATGTAGGGCAGCGCCATAGACTTCCAATAATTGATGTAATGGACGCCAAAGGAGCTCTAAACGAAAATGTTCCGGAAATATTCCAAAAAATGGATCGCTTCGAAGCTAGAAAAAAAGTCGCAGAATTACTTAGGAAAAAAAAATTACTTGTAAAAGTAGAAAATGTTAAACAAATGATTCCGTTTGGAGATAGGTCAGGAGCAGTTCTAGAGCCGAAACTTACGTATCAGTGGTTTGTTAATACAGAAAAACTCGCTGAACCGGCGATCAGGGCCGTAAAAGATGGAAAACTTCATTTTGTTCCGAAACGTTGGGAAAATTTATACTTCGAATGGTTAAATAATATAAGACCATGGTGCGTATCTCGCCAGATTTGGTGGGGGCATCGTATTCCTGCCTGGTATGGTCCGGATGGACAAATTTTCGTTGAGAAAACTCAAGAGGAAGCGGCCGCAAAAGCGACGGAATATTATGGGAAAAATCATATTGAATTAATCCAAGACGAAGATGTATTAGATACGTGGTTCTCTTCAGCTATGTGGCCATTTGTAACGCTAGATTGGCCGGAAAAGACTCCGGATTTTAAAAGATTCTATTCTAAAATGATAATAGTGACGGGTTTCGATATCATATTTTTTTGGATAGCCAGAATGGTTATGATGGGAATTTACGCTACCGGAGAAATCCCATTTGGCGACGTATATATTCACGGACTTGTCCGAGATGAAAAAGGCCGCAAAATGTCAAAGTCCAAAGGAAATGTTATCGATCCTATTAGCCTATGCCAAAAGTATGGAGCCGATGCAGTAAGGTATACTCTCGCGTCTTTAGCTTCTCCGGGACGGGATCTAAAAATGAACGACCGACTCGTTGAAACTGGTCGAAATTTCCTTACGAAAATGTGGAACGCCGTTCGGTTCGCGCAAATGAATAGCTGCGTCTATAACAGACATTTTAAGATAAGCGACGTGAAAAGCCCAATAGTAAAATGGATGATCTATCAAACAATAAATATGGTAAATAATGTAGAAAACTCTATCGAAAATTACCGTTTTGACGATGCTACCAGATATATTTACCAATGTGTTTGGAGCTCTTTTTGTGATTGGTATATGGAATTCATCAAGCCGATTCTTCAAAAGACATCTTCAAATTGCAAGCAAAATATCGATTCCATTTCAGATAAAGACGAAATTTTGAAAAATAATTATGATTTAAATCTTACGTTACTCAAAAAAGACATTCGCGACACGACTGCATGGGCAATTTTGCAATTTGTTCGCGTTCTTTATCCTATTACTCCTTTCATATCCAAAAAACTAAGCGGCGAGTTTGGTATTTTAGACGCAGAATGGCCTGATTTTAGCTGCATTAATATTGATTTCGAACCGGCAGTGAAGGAAATAGAGTTCCTAAAAAACGTAATTACGTCCATCAGATCTACGAAACAATATTTGCGTATTCCGCTAACGGATAAAATGAATATTCGTATCGAAACGTCGGATTTAAATGTAAAAAGAATGTTTACATCCGACTATAGCGAAATTTTATATCAAATGGCTGGAGTACGCATAAACGACATAAGCGGACAGACTATTCCGGTAATTATTGATAACGCGATCATTCATGTCGAATTTGAGGGGAAAATCGATGTTAATACCGAAAAACGCCGCCTGCAACATGAAATTGCTGGACTTACAAAAATGCGCAACAATACGTTAAATAGATTGGTGAACAATGATTTTCTCTGTAAAGCTTCAGAGGATATTATCGAAGAACATAAACGTCGAGTAGACCACATTAACGATCAAATTCAAAAAATAAATTATGTTCTGCAAAGTCTAGACGTTGTGTAATTTGAGGTAATGAGTCGCTACAAAATCATAGTTGAGTATGATGGAACTCCGTTTAGCGGCTGGCAGCGGCAAGACGAATGCGATACCGTTCAGCAGCGTCTCGAAGAAGCGGTTTTTCCTTTAATTAAGACGCGAGTGACTATATACGGTTCTGGACGAACGGATGCTGGAGTGCATGCCCTTGGGCAAGTCGCTCATTTCGATTTATCAAACTATAATAACTGTTCCAAAATCCGAGGATGCATGAACGCGCATTTGTCGAATATTCCAATTAGCGTTATCTCCGTAGAAGAAGTTGATCCAAATTTTGACGCAAGATTCAGCGCCGTTGAGAGATTTTATCTTTACAAAATACTAAATCGCAGAGTGAGACCTTCTATAGATGTTAACAGAGTTTGGCATATACCGTACGAACTAGATGTAAACAAAATGAATGAAGCGGCTCAATGTTTGATAGGAAAACATGATTTTTCTTCATTTCGAGCCACCGGTTGTCAATCTAGTTCTCCAACAAAGACATTAAACAAAATATCTGTTCAAAAACGTGGCGATATAATTGCTATCGAAGTTGCTGCCCGTTCGTTTTTATATCGACAAGTAAGAAATATCGTTGGTTCTTTATGTTTTGTTGGAAATAAGAAATGGAGCAAACAAAATTTTGCGGAAGTTCTAAACGCAAAAGACAGAACCAAAGCCGGTCCAACCGCTCCAGCCTGTGGTTTATATCTTCTAAACGTAAAATACTAATACCATTTTTCATTATTAAATACCCATGTATATTGTAAATATTTGTCATTATTAGTATATTGATATTAGTATTAACAATGAGGTTTTTATGTCTAGGAAATCCGGTTATTTGAGTG
>JAISYW010000024.1 GCA_031269645.1 Holosporaceae bacterium | reverse complement strand
GATCAAGGAAAATTCTCATACTTTTAACATTCCCGCCCGACAATGTTACTCTTCCAACTCCCGGCAAAGCTTCAAATTTTGCTTTCACGTACCTTTCTATATAATCACGTAAATCGTCGATGGAATGTCGATCGCTTGTGAAACAAATGCAAATTCCAGCATTGGCGTCTGCATCGTCTTTGCGAATCATCGGTTCGGGAATACCATAGGGTAATTGATTTCTAACCAAAGAAAGTCTATCTCTGACATCCGACGCTGCGCCGTCAGGCGTTCTTTCCGGAGAAAATTCTATAGTTATTTCGCTTTTTTCATTTCTGCTTTCTGATTTTATAAGCTCTGCTCCAGGGATTGTAGCAAATTGACCTTCCAATATTTTTGTAATTTGCGCTTCAACTACTTTAGGACTCGCTCCCTGGAATTCTGACTCAACGGATATTTTAGATTTTTCCACTTTAGGCTCCTTGCGAACCGGTAACCTTGATTGACAAACAATGCCCAAAACTAAGATCATTAATGTTAAAACCGTGGCGAAAACTGGTCTTCTAATGCAAAGTTCCGTTATTTCCATACGCTCACCTACTTTTTTGAAAATTTTTTAGAATTATTTTGCTTAGTAGCTTTGGAGGATCGAAGTTCTTTAGCAATTTCCGACAAAGGATCGCTACTAAGAATTGATACTTCTCTTCCGTCCAAAACGTTTGCCTGACCACTTGTAATAACAACATCATTCTCGTTGATACCGGTGATAATTTCTACATTGCCGTCCAAACGCATACCGGTAGTTACCAAAGTTCTAATAGCCATTCCCTCCACTACCCTATAAACCATATCTTCATCACCAACTTTCTCGAGCGCGCTTTCCGGGATCACAATTCCTCGCTGATCAGCATCTATTGCTATCTGCACGCTAACAAAACGTCCTGGTTTCAATGTTTGTGATCCCATCGTAACTTCCTCAGGAACATCTAGAATTGCTCGTACATCAAAACTATGACTAACTTTGTCGCTTTCGGGGTCTATGGCGATAATTTTTGCGCTATATTCTTGAGTCTTATCTCCACCAACCAAAATTTTTATTTCCTGATTCACGTAGACGTTTCCTATATCGACTTCAGCCACTTTAAAATCTACCTTTAGAGGATGACAATCAACTATTTTTACTAATTCGGTGCCAGGAGTTACAAACTGCCCTCGACTGATCTCTCGCAATCCGACTATTCCTCCAAATGGAGCCAAAATTTTATGCTTCTCTAAATTCGTTTTATAAGAATTAACTTTCGCGGCGCAAGTTTCCATTTCTGCTTTTTCAGTATCGCGTTGGATACGTGCCATAACGCCTTTATCAGCTAATTTATCAACCGGATCAAACTTACTTTTGGCTTTTCGATACTGCGCCTCCGCTTCCATTAACGATGATCTTGCAATAGAATCGTCTAGTTCCACCAAAAGATCGTTTTCTTTTACTGTCACCCCCTCGGAAAAATGGATTTTTTCAATTTTTGCATTAACTTCTGATTTAATAACAACCGAATCAAAAGGGCGTAATGTTCCTATGGTGTTTATATACCTAACTACCGGACCAAAAGTGGCTTTACTTACCATAACGACAGGCGGAGCAGAATCTGACACCAGCGATTTGTTACTGGTAATTTTATATATGGCGAAACATACAACCAATAATATAACGACCACAACGGAAAAGATAATTTTTTTTCGTTTTAAGAATACCATCTTCATAGTCTCACCATACATTATTATAAAAACTAGTGGTCGGAGCAAGAGGATTCGAACCTCCGACCCCAGCCTCCCGAAGGCTGTGCTCTACCGGACTGAGCTATACTCCGATCATATAAATCACAAATAACGAATCATATTACGGAGAATTATATACCACAAAGAGTATATTTTTTCATAATATGAAGCTCGAAAGTCTTAAATGTGCAGCAATCTGGATGAGTCGTCAGATGATAGTCTTTTGCTGATAAAATCCAATAACTCTTCGTTGTGATACTCTGCCGCAAAGCGAAGCGGCGTCCAGCCACAAAAATTTTCAATTGCCAGCACTTGACATAATTCTTCATTTGTCAACTTATTAAGTAATTCACATAAATAGGCGTTTTTACGGTATGCGGCAATGTGTAGCGGTGTAAAATCTTGTCGGTTTTTAATTTTTAATATTTGACACAAAAAATCATTGCTTAATTTATCGGCAACCAGCTCAAACAGCTCTACATTATCAGTTTCTGCGGCAATATGAAGCGGTGTGTAACTACTGTTGATTTCTTCTTTTTGCAATAATTCGCACAACAGTTGTTCATTTATATCTGGCGATTTTACTAACTCCAGTATTGCCGTTGCCTTTTCTCTTATTGCCGCAAAAAGTATTGGTGGAAATTCATCATGATCTTCTTCTTTGAGAAGTTGCGTCAACTGAGCAACATCCAAGTCGCTTTTCAGTAAAGTTACTTGCTCATCTATCGGAACTATACCTTCTAAAATGGGAAATATTTTGCAATTACGCCGTTTGACAGCAAGCTGAAAAACATTATATCCTTTAGTCTTTTCCGCCAAAAGATCAGGCAATCTTCCCTGATCAGATAATAACTTGCATAACACTTTGAACGTGCTATACTCGCCAAACTTCGCGGCTGAATGAAGTATATTGCCATTATATTCATCACGCACTAACAACGGGTTAGAAGATTCTGTTCCTACTACGAATTGTAATGCGCCAACAAAATCCGGCGACACGCTAATTTGTAATGGTTTTGTCATATCGAATTCGTCCCAGTGACTCACACGAACCAATTCGTCCAGATAGTCCCATTTTGCCAGACAACAATTGGTGCTAAAACAGAATTTTCTGCTCAATTCCATCGGAATAAGCACTTGCTCCTTGTTTATAATTAGTCTTTCCATATCATTGAGCTCGGCTTCCGAAACGCTCCCCAAATCTATGTCTGTTACCGTGCGTGGTAGAACCATCGGGTATAGTTGCGCGTGTTCTCTACGAAGGCAAATTTTGAAACTAAATTTTTTTGATAATTGTGTCGTTGTAGCTGCTTCGGCACTTGAAGAAGACGCGGGTTCAGATTTTTTTGTCATTGTACATAGAATATCGCCATATCCGTCGCATATATCCCCTGAAAAATTGAAAATCACGTCTTTTCTGCCGAATCGCTCGGCGATTTTTTGCAAAATTGCAGCTGGAGATTCTTTTTTCCAATCTTCAATTTCTCTTTTTGGTAGACGATCAGGTTTAAATAAGTTGAATAATGTGTTTATAAACGTACTGTAATTCGATGTCAAATCTCCATTTTCATCCTTATTTTCATTTTGAGTAAACTTGTATATTGACTTTATCCAGTCATCATGAGCTTTTTGCGTTTCATCTTTTCGTTTATTCGCGACAAAAAATTCCTGAACTTTTTCATTAAATCCCTCAAGCGGCATTATGGCGTCAGTGGCCGTGTTGTAAGGACAGAGTATCGTTAGAAAATGCCTGATAGTTGTTTCGACACAATCCGCAAATTTTGTTTTTTTCTCCACATCCATCACTACCCTGCTTGATTTAAAAGGTTCGCCCTGCATAAACGGCGTAATTTTAGGAAACGATGCTTTATACTTCAGGATTTTTTCTATATTTGTACCAGCCCCCTTATTTTTTCGTCCGGTAAGCACTTCGAGCAAATTATCTACATCCTCTTGCGTATCAAAAAAATAGATGCAAAATGCAAAAACTAATATTGTAGAAAAATTTTTCGTATAAAAATGTATTTTTTCTTCAAATGCCAGAGCTTTTTTCAGACTCTCAAAGGTACGATCAATTGAATATAAGCAGTTTCCTCGTAAGTTTTTGCTTTTGTCTTTTATTTCTTTAATCGCTTCTCCTGCGATTGTTTTTGCTTGTAGTTTACAAATATCCATATCGGTCGTAGTCTGATTGCAAGCTCGCAGTAACCACGCAACTATTTGTGTTACGCTGCTTCTCTTGCCTTTTTCATCTAATTTCCTCAAAATATTGCCAAAATTACAGCTTCCGTTTGTGTATATATCCACAACGTTCCCATTTGATGGAAATAAATCAATACAGAACTGCATAACAGGATCAAGACCAACATCTTTAGCTTCTGTAGTTTCCGATTCTGGAGCTTGTCTATTGCCGCATCTTCTAACAAGTTCCAGTAAACTCAAATCAGTATCAACTCTTGAAGGAGATAAGTCTTTCATAGCATGAGCATCGATAAAAGTGACCGAATAGCCGGCTTTTCGTAGAGGCTCTGTCGTTCCAAAAGTAAGGTTGCTGTCTATATATGCGTTAGCAGACTCGTAATATACGGCAAAAGCCAAAAACAAACTATGTTGCAATATTTTTTTCATTTCTACACATATTCAACTTATCGTCCGTCTGATTATTGGGAAAAGGATTATTTTGATTTCTTGAGCATCCGGCAACACTCCGCGCATTCTTCATTGCATTTATATTAGCAAAAATGTCTTAAAAATTTGTTAATTTATGCAAACATTAAACATTTATTTGCATCAAATCTAATAATTTGACAAAATAGCGAAACGTCATTTTTTATTGTCCCACGAAAACCGAGCGCTCCCAGACGATAGATACCATAATTATTATGGGAAACGTCCATACGCTAAAAGATGCGCGTATGCAGCGCTTTGGTTGTTGGCATATCGGCAATATTGATTGGGTTTTACATTTATAACAATTTATAACAAAAATAAAAATGTTGCAGCGATGGATATTCCGAGATTTCATGAAAATTTTTAGAACGCATCAAGCTTTTAAGAAAGATAAATGAAATAAAAAAAAACATTGTGGAAAAAAAGTTTGGGGAAATCACTTAATTACTCTATACTACGTGGCCGAAGGATATAGATTGTACGACGTTAGGAATTATTATTTTAAACGGCTACCTTTGATAAAAAAACACACAATATCGTTAAGAGGGAAGTTCATTTCGCGCAAGAGGCTCTGCACTAGCAAAAGTTAATCGATGGGCGGAATTGAATGTATAAACATGAAAAGATATAAAGGAATTTTGCTGGCCGGCGGATCAGGAAGTCGTCTTTTCCCGCTGACGCAGATTACTTCCAAACAATTATTACCTGTGTATGATAAACCGATGATCTATTATCCGTTAGCGACGTTAATGTTGTTCGGAATAAGCGAGATTTTAATCATTTCTACTCCCAAGGATACTCCGAACATTAAAAAACTACTCGGTGACGGCTCTCGATTGGGAATAAAATTATCGTACAAAGCGCAGCGTCGCCCGAATGGCATAGCCGAGGCTTTCATTTTGGGAGCTGACTTTATAGGAAGCGATAACGTATGCCTGATTCTTGGAGATAATATTTTTTATATGGCTAATCAAATGGATGATTTTCATAAAATTATACAAAAAAACAAGGGCGCCGTTATTTGCGGATATCATGTTCCGGATCCAGAGAGATATGGCATTATAGAGCTTGATGAGAAAGATCGAACATTGTCAATAGAGGAAAAGCCTCAAAATCCGAAATCAAACATTGCAATCACCGGGCTGTATTTCTATACTCCGGATGTGATAGAAAAAGCGAAAACGTTAAAACCTTCCAGCCGTAGAGAACTGGAAATTACTGATTTAAATCGAAAGTATCTAAATGAAAACCGTCTAAACGTGCTACGTATGTGTCGCGGAACTGCATGGCTGGATGCTGGAACTCCGGATAGTTTAATGGAGGCCGCCCAATTTGTCCAATTGATTGGAAAACGGCAAGGGTTGAAAATCTCCTGTGTAGAAGAGATAGCTCTAAATCGTGGCTTTATTGATGATATGCAATTTTGCCGCTTAATTTCTAGATATAAAGATAATTCCGATTATAAAAAATATTTGTCGAAAATTATGGAAGAAAAAAAACGGCATGCCTAAAAATGTGCTTGTTACCGGAGGAGCTGGATTTATCGGATCGAATTTCGCACCGTATTTTTGTAAAAAATATCCCGATTATCTGGTGATAAATTTTGATAAATTAACCTATGCCGGTGATCTGAATAACCTTGAGGAATGTGATAACGTATCCAATTATGTTTTTGTACATGGAGACATTTGCGATGCAAGTATTGTATCGAATATTTTCGAAAAGTACGATATTACTGATGTAATCCACTTTGCCGCAGAAAGTCATGTGGATAACTCCATTGCGAATCCGCGTATTTTCATCGAAACTAATGTATTGGGAACTTTCACTCTGCTAGACGCTTTTCGGAAAAAACATGGGAATTCTCTCCACAACAGATTCCATCATATATCCACTGACGAAGTATATGGAACCTTAGGAAAAATGGGATATTTTACGGAAAGTACTCCTTATGCACCGAATTCTCCATATTCCGCCAGTAAGGCAGGATCCGATATGTTGGTGCGAGCATATTTCCATACTTATGGCGTAAATACGGTAATATCCAATTGCTCCAACAACTATGGACCTAAACAATATCGTGAAAAGTTGATTCCAACAATTATACGTTGCGCCTTAGCCAAGAAGCCAATCCCCATTTACGGAAATGGAAAAAACGTCCGCGATTGGTTGTATGTGGTAGATCATTGCAAAGCTATCGATTTAATATTTCACCAAGGAAAATCTGGAGAAGTCTATAATGTGGGTGGAAGCAATGAGTTGAGCAATCTTCAAGTCGCCAAAAAAATTTGCAAAATTTTGGATAAAAAATACCCATTAAAATCAGGTAGTTAGAAAGAATTAATCAC
>JAISYW010000133.1 GCA_031269645.1 Holosporaceae bacterium | reverse complement strand
AAAACATCAAATCAAAATCAAAAATTCCATTGGAAAAACATAGTCCGGTTTCTATTTTTAGCCATTTTTTTCTATGAGTTGAGAAACTTCCATTAGCCGTTAATGTCAACTCATCAAGTAGAAAAACGTCCGCAGATGTTACGATGTTTGAATGTTTATGTTTTAGACCTGTTGCTTCTAATTTATCGGAGATAGTTGAGAGTTCTGTCGATCGTCCAATTATAAAACGATATAAACTTTCCCCATCTTTATAACCGGCAAGTTTTGCTCCATAACACATCCTTTTTCCCGAATCTATATTATACGAAGCAAAAAACCTATTTCCTTCGAATAGATTCACGTCATTTATTTCACAAAATGGTTCTTCGAAAACGTTCTTGTGCTTTTTGTTACTTGCGATTATCATGCCAAATATCGGAGTGAAAATCGTATCAAGTTCTTTGGAAGAGATGATTAGCGGCCATTGCCAGAAGCAGTTTATTTGCGGAATAACGCTTAACGACGAATCGTACGTTGATTTTTCTTTTTCGGAAACTCTTAATCCGCTTACAGAAAGAATGCAGGCAATATCAAAAATATTCCCCATAGGAAGAAGTATTTTTTTATTCCACGAAGCATTAGACATGGCTTTTTGAGAAGATCTGTGGTTATTAAAATCTAAATGCATGAACGAAGAATCTAAATGGAATGTCCCATAGAAAAAATCGCTAGAATAATTTCTCTCTATTACTGGTAGAACACGAGGAACACACTGAGAAGGTTCGGCTTGAAACATCGCAGTTTTTACAAGAGTATAATTATCGCCGTCGAATCCTTCCAATTTAGCATTACTTTCAAGCGCCCGATCTGTATTGCGCATAAAAGGAAATTTTTTTAGATAATACCTATCTGAAGCTAGATTTATGTCGGAACTGCATCTCCAGGTATTATTGATTTCATATCTTAATTTTGAAAAAATATGCCCCCGATAACCGGAAGATCGGATTTTTTGTATAGATTTTTTTTCATAATCATCGTTTCCGACTTCATTATCGATTGATCTAGTATCCGTAATGCTTGTATCCACATTAAATTCCCCATGTGGAAATCGAAATCCATAGTAAACCCAACCAACATTTCCGATTTTTGAAGTAATAATTGGCTTAAGTATCAGTTCTTGCGAATCAGAAATCAGATATAAATACTGTGGACACACGCCAAAACCGCTTTTACTAGAAAGACCTAATCGCGGCGGTAGAAATCCGCTTTTTTTCTTTATATTAGAACTTGCGTGAGAAAAATATGGCGCGTAAAGCAATGCCGTCCCAAACAAATCAAACTCAGCGCTTTCATATGTAGTGTCTTCTTCAGGATCAAAAATTACAGAATAAGATTTAATTTGCCATGTCAATTCTCCTAACTCTGTACACTCATAGCACGGACTATAAATTACGTTTTTTAGTTCGAATTTTCCGGCGTTAATGGTGCACTCTGTCGCAGCTAATCTTGATTTATCTTGCATAATTATCTTTATATTTTTTGCATTCCCGGTCTTAAAATTTTTGCTCACACACAAAGAGTCCATAAAATATGTATTTTGCTTTTCGTCTTTAATTATGACGTTCCCCGTAGAAGTTATGACTTGTTTGTTCCTATTATAGGATATTTTATCCGCAGATATGATACGCCCACAATGAACAATTATTACGTTTCCATCACAATAAATGCTATTCTTCGTATATTTTGTGTTATCAGAATTTACAAAAGTTATGTCATTGCAAAAAGCGGAAGCAAATGTCAAATACAATCCAATAGAAAATAATAATTTTTTCATGCCTCTTTCCAAATTAGTATTGCAATAGAGATACACCCCAATATAAATCCCATAGACCAACAAGCGATCGGTATGGAAATCACGTCGCCGTATATGAGAGACTCAAGTATATTATTTACGAATCTTACGAAAATGGAGATCAATATCACCTGTACCGCTATACTAGTTCTTGTTTTATAACGATTGATTGGAAAACAAATAACCGCGCTTATTAAGGCAAATATGATAAAATTCATACAATTAGCCAATAATTTGTGCAATTCCAATTCATAAAGCTTTAAAAGCACACGATCTTTTCTTTGAATTTCGTAAATTTTATATAGATGATAAATATTTTGTTTACGCGGAGTTTTTAAGAGTAATCGTACAAGATCAGGAGAAAAAAAACCCACAATTTCCATTGCGTCTACGTTTTTAATTTTATCATCACTTATGACAACCACGCCATTCAAAAGCCAAGTATTATCTTTTATGATTACCTGATTCGCAAATGTGCGATTGTTATTCTTTGTATCAAAGACACAAAGTCCATCTATTTTTTCTTTTCCTATACTTTTTATAAAAATTATTTGATCGTTATTTTGAAAGCTTATCCAAATATCATTATTAGTTTCTTTAATTGAAGAATTATTTAATATGTCCTGATTATACAATTCTTCGCATATTAGCCCTATTGGATGACAGATCAACAACCAAATGGCCGCAACAAAAAGTGCGCAGCTAATAAATGGATACAAAATCTGCTGAGGAGAATGACCGATAGATTTGATTACGGTTATTTGATGAGATCGGCATAAATGCCATAAACAAAACACTGCAGTTACGAAATAAATATAATGCATGATTTCGCAAAAAGTAGAGGGAGCTCTCAAAAATGATAGTTTTATAGTAAATATACTCTCCTCTAGATTAGAAATTGGTAATTTCCTCGTCATTTCAGCAAAATCAAAAAGTAAAATTAAACAAAACACAAATAATGAAATAAAAATCATTATTTTCAGTTGCATTTTGAATATATATTTAAAAAGCGTTTTACTCATATTACAACCTGCGGCATCGCGCTATTAGAACGATCAGTATCGATATTGCAAACGCTATTAACGCATAATTTAAACTTATAAATTTTGGCTCTTTTGCGCTTGCGTTAGCTATCCAAAAAAACGTTCCTTGAATTATTATAATTATTGATACAAGCGCGACCATACCCAAATAAGACGATTTGCGTCTATACGGCGCTAGTATAATTAAAATAAACGCAAGCAATGAAAAAATAATCGCCAACATTGGGGCAGTCATTTTTTGATGAAAAAGAGCAGTTTGAGTTAACGTTAACTCTTCATCGTCATTTTTAGTTAGCAATTCGTAGATAAATTTTTCGTTTGCCTGAGCTGCTCTATTTTCAGTTTGAAATATTTCTTTTAGATTGCAATTATAAGCCTTAAAATATAAGAGTGAATTTTTATGAGTCTCAAAATCGATATCGATACGTTCTCCGTGCACTAGCATTAAAATATTATTCCTAATTGTTCCACTTTTAGCGAAATAAGCATATGTTTTATCTGCATTTCTTGCGTCTATTATAAAAACGTCCATAAAATACAAATTACCAACATATCTATTGGCATAAATAGAAAATCCATTAGCGGAAAAAATTGAGCCGGCGTTTTCCGGAGGATCGATATTGTTTTTTATATTAAATTCCTGCGCACGAAACTCCTTCCAGGCCATTGGAGAAACATATGCATTGTTGGCGTACAAATAAACGGTTATAATTGCTGCTAAAACTAGGAGAGGAGATAAAATTTTTTCGGGAGAGATTCCTGCCGCCTGCAGTGCAATTAATTGATTTGATTCAACAAATCTTTGATACACAAAAGCAGCTGAAATTGCAAGAGAAATTGGTAAAATTACAGCGATAATATCAATCGACAGATAGGATGTAAATTTAAAAAATTTAGAAAGACTAATGCTAGTGGTACTCAACATGTTCATATATCTGGACGATTGCACGATCCAGGCGCAGAAAGAAAGAGTAATAGTAGAATAAATAGTCGCCCAAAAAATTCTAAAAAATATTGCGCTAGATAATCTGTTCAACTTTGCTCCTTATCGCGAAGAGTATATATGTCATTATGTTTGATTTCTATCATTTCTCATAGTATTTTAGGCGTTGCTATAGATTATTAAAGAATTCGGAGACTTCTAGTGAAAAAATTGTTATCCGCAGGCTATATTTTCGCATTGTTTTGTATCATTTCATATAATGAGTTAGTCAATACAGCCGAAAAACGGCCGACAGAATATAATGGAATTGTCGCTGTCGTCAACGGCGACATTATCACTTTTAGCGACCTAGAAAACAGAATTAACATGATTCTACTTTCGACCGGGGGTAGTATTACCAACGAATTAAAAGCAAATATTTCACAAGAAGTTCTTAAAGAGATGATTCAAGAGAGTTTGCAATGGCAGTGTGCGAAAAAATATGCCCCCAAAGGCGGCTGGATATCTGAAGAAGCTGTACAAACCGCTTTTTCTGATATTGCAAAGCGTAATAATTTGGACAGCAACGCTTTTAGCGAACTACTAAAAAGCAAAAGTATTAGCAAAAATGCGCTGTTAAAACAAATTAGAATTAATCTCAGTTGGGCGGAATATATAAGAGCTCGCTTCGGTAAATTTATAAATATATCCGAATCAGAAATGAATCGAACTCTCTCTGAAATAAAGGAAAAACAAAACGAAGAATCATACTACATATGCAAAATGTTTTTTCCTGTTTCAAATCCTTCCGATGAAAAGCCTACTTGTGCGCTTGTAAATAATTTGAACGAAATGCTTTCGCGCGGAGCTGATTTTGGTAATATTGCTCGTCAGTTTTCTAAAAGCCCAGACGCTGTCAAAGGCGGAGAAATTGGTTGGGTATTTCATGGGCAATTATCGGAAGAAGAAGATTCAGCAATGCCTAAAATGGCAGTGGGAAGTCGTGCCATCGTTAAAAACAGTTACGGATACGCGATTTTACTTCTAAAAGATAAAAAAGAGGCCGGTTCCCAATCAGTTACGAATTTGAAATTTGTCCAAATTATAGTTCCATTTAGTAAATCAAACCCGTCGAGCGACGAAATCGACAAATTAAAAAGCTATATTCTTGACATGAAACAAACGTCGCCTAATTGCAACGAAATGATTCAAAAAGCCAAAGATTCTGGTTTCTGCAGAGTTGCCGATCCAATAACAACGATACTGGAAGGAATGTCGCCTCAATTTCGTGAGATGTTCGCTAAAATTCCTATTGGTATGTCAAGCGATCCAATAATCACGCCGAATGGAATCGTCGTTATTTGCGTATTAGATAAACAAACTCATCGAATCAAAGAACCGACCATAGAGGATTTGAAAACGCAAAAAACAAGCGAAAGGCTGAGCGTTTTTGCCGAACGCGAATTACAAGATTTAAAGAAAAAATCATATATAAAAATTAGCGAAAAATATGGATCGAGAACCGAACTTCTCCGCTGATTTACAAAATATTTCCGCCAAACAAATTTTTAACAAATTTCATGGAAAAATAGAAAAAAAATTTGGGCAGCATTTTCTTTTTGATAAACAAATCAATCATAAAATTCTTTCTACTGCAGGAGACATAACGGATAAAACCATAGTGGAAATCGGTCCAGGACCTGGCGGATTAACGTTGGAAATTCTGAAGCAAAATATAAAAAAGTTATATGTTGTAGAAATTGATCACCAATGGGCTACCGTCTGGAAAAATCTAGAGTTTTTATTTAAAGGTAAGTTATCAACTATTGAATGCGATGCTCTAGCTTTTGATATGCGAAAAATCTCTCCAAATATAATCATATCGAATTTACCATATAATATTTCTACACAACTTCTATGTAAGTGGTTAGTTAACTTCGATATGTATGATCAATTAGTTTTAGTTTTCCAAAAAGAGGTCGCCGACAGATTGTATGCAGTTCCTTGCACAAAAGCATATGGGAAATTGTCAGTTTTAGCGCAATGGAAGTCTCAAGTTTCCAAAATGTTCGATCTTGAAGCTGGAAGCTTTTTCCCAATTCCGGATGTAAAGTCCACTGTTGTAAAATTTACCCCATTCAAGCTGAGTAAACATCAATCTATTGAAAAACATAAAATTTTTTCTAATTTACTAATACAAGTATTCTCTCAACGCAGAAAAATAGTCGCAAAATCTTTAGGAAAATTTTTCGAAAACCCAGAGCAAGTTTTAAAAGAGTTAGGATATGATAAAAACACGAGAGCTGAGCAAATTTCAGTATCTGACTATATTAAAATGCTAGATTTATCAATTCGGAAAGAGAAGGTTTTTGTTTAGAAAATCTATTGCCCCCTGCAAAATGTATATCGCAGCGCTCTGGTCTATATATTTTTTCCGCTTCTCGCGAGATAAATTCGCATTAATCAAGATTCTATCAACCACACTCGTTGAAAATCGCTCATCCCATTTGGCGTAGTCGCAAGGAAAATATGTAAATAATTTCTGAACGAATTCCAACACTTTTTCACATTGTTTTCCTGGAATCCCATTCATCTGAACTGGCCAACCAAAAATTATTAATCCAACTTTATATGATTGCAAACATTTCGTAAGCAATTGAAAATCTAGATTATTTCCTTTTCGAGAGATTGTGGACAATCCACTAGCAACTCTAATTCTACGATCGGACGCCGATACTCCTACAGTTTTATCACCTACATCGAGTCCTATAATTACAGAATTTGTGGAAATTAATTCTCTAATTTGAATGTCCGCTAGATTCTTTATAAAAAAATTCTCCATATTAATCTTTCTTTAAACCGATTATGTTTTAATAGATGCATTTTAATAGCCGGGTTATAACATGATATCAAAACAATCTTTAGACATATTAATCGATTTAGTAGAAATAAAGCTCAGCCTAATGATGGTACAAGATAGAGAAGATATTCTGGAAATCAAAAAATTAAAAAACTGCCGAAATGAACTAATTAAATCTCGAAAATTATACACGAAAACAGCGCATTTTGAGGGGAATAGAGTATTTTCATCCGCTATGTAAATCTTATGCTCATCCTGACCGACTAAAATATTCAGTTGATGCTTAAACTGGGTATTATTCTCGTCTTTTTCGACGACAGATTAGCAAATTTGCCTCCTATTTGACAGCATTTAGGTTAGGTAGTATTTATATGGCGATATTAATATTGAGAGCTATTTGAAAGCCTCTAATATTTCTCTCCCAACATATTCTGTGCGGATGATTTTTTGTTCTTTTGTTTCCAAATTACGAATGATCGCTTTATTTTCCAAAAGCTCCATTTCATTCGCGATGATTACAAATTTAATTTTCTTTCTATCGGCATAGCTCAATTGAGAGGCGAGGTTTTTATCTTGTAAATATACTTCGGTTTTTATTCCTGCCTTTCTTAATTTATTGGCGATTCTAATATAGTTGGTAATAAAATCCTGGTTTTGAACCGTAACAAGTATATTTGCAACAGAAGATTTCTTTACGTCCAACAATTCTCTTCCTAACAATTCTGTAAATAGTCTAGAAATGCCGATCGTTGCCCCAACCCCAGGGAATTGCTTTCCAGATGATAATAAGGTAACCAGATTATCATATCTTCCTCCGCCGGAAATACTTCCTACGTTTTTGAAATCATCGAATACCGTTTCAAATACGGAGCCGGTATAGTAAGACAATCCTCTTGCCAATTTTAATGAAATTTTCACATAATTATCTTCAATGTCTAGCTTTTTTAAAATTTGCAAAATTCCCTCTATTTCGGATAACCCTGCCGTAAATTCTTCGTTAAAGCGAAAAACTTTTAGGCGATTTAAAATTTCGAAATTATTATTTCCATTTCTAAATTCCAGAAAATTCTTTATTTTCTGCAAATTTTCTTTCGATATGCCTTGCTGTTGAATAGATAGATCGAATTCGTCGTTCGAGCATTTATCCATCTTATCTATCGATTTAATAACGTTCGCTATTCTGTCTTCTGGAACTAATGTTTT
>JAISYW010000121.1 GCA_031269645.1 Holosporaceae bacterium | reverse complement strand
CACCATAAAGATTGGATTATCAAGAACGAGCAGATAAAATTGATCTGGACAAGCGCCGGACACGTTGAATCCGTCATTCTGAGCGGAACGGAAGTAATCGGCACCTGGAGACACAGTTTGAAAGGTCGCCAAATGACCGTTCAACTTTTCCCTTTTCGAGAAATTACAAAAAACGAACTGCGGCAAATACAGGAAAAAGCTGAAGAGCTGGCCATATTCTGGGAAAAAGAGCTTGCTGCGGTTGCGCAATAATTCTCCATCATAAAAAATGTGTCTTATGATTCCCATGGCTGAAATTTCGAGCAAAGAGATATTCTATCGCTAAAAATCGACACGAGAGTCGGCCGCAGACCAAACATCCTCAAACCAGACGACTATTTCGCAAGAACTCACCTCATGAAATTGCTTGCCAGAGCCCGCATTCTCGAAGATCAACTGACAAACGCCTCCGAAATCTCCTACGCCCAATTCTGCCTGCAACACAAAATTTCACAACGATACCTGCGCTCGCTTATTTCCTTGAATAATCTTAGCCCGAGGATAAAGAAAGCCATCGTCGAAGGCTACGTCCCAAAACATCTCAGCATCCAGGATATCACAAACTGCAGGTTTTCTCCGGTGTGGAAAGAACAGGAGGAGTGGTTTTTAAATAAAAACTCGGATGAGGTATAATTATACTCTAGATGCGTACTTGAACGGTTCAAAATCTACAGAGTTATCGAAAAAATTTACTCGCATGATATTAACTTTCTACCAATGTCTGCCAATAATTAAAGTGTAGTTGGTCTTTTTACGTAGGGCTCATTGGAATAAGATTCGATAGACATAAGTAGAAAATTAATACGATCTCAGGAATTGCCAACTACAGATATACTACACTCGCTTAATATTTGCGAAGTTTTTGGCTGTTTATGCGCTTAATTTTCCATCAATTTATTTCATAGGCACAAACTTGATTTTTTAATCAATTGCTTGAACATGGCAACGCTGCCTACGAATTCTAATTAAATGCTGGAAAATCAGCGCCTCTATTTCTCAATCTAAAAATACTGTACATGGTATCATACTACCTGCGAGACGATGTATCTGATTGTTCTGCATGTTGCCTTGTAAAGGTAGCCAGATATTTAGAGCGATCGGTGCTGCCACGATTCCTCCATGTATTACGCGAACATTTGCTGGCACTATTGCTGCAGGCAGATTAATAGTTACCTGTCTCATTCTCGCTTGATGAATTTTTGTAGCATTGGCAATATTCCGAAGAAAAGCTATTGGATTGACCGCAATATGACCATTAAGCGCGCCGACAACTCCCGCTACAGCACCAGATATGCCGTTTGCATTTGGATACGGAGCTCCGGCAGCTGTAACAATTGCAGTATGGCCTACAGCACCATTGTGATTAATAAACAAGTGTTGCTGCAATATTTGCTGTGGTTGATTGGGAGGTATACCAGATCTATGTTGTGTCCACATTCCTTCTTCTCCGTCAGCCAACGCAAGCAATGCATTATTGACATCGTCAGCATCATTAGCCGTAAGCTGCATAGCAAAACTTACTCTACTCATGCCTACAAAAGACAGTACGATAAACAAGTACATGAAAAAACGACAAAACGAACTACATTTAACAGATTGATGCTGCATAATTCTCATTATTCCTCTCACATTGGCAAACAATAGTATGATATACGAAAACTCTTTATAAAAAGTTAACGCTTATCATCAAGCAGTCACTATTGAAAGTGATGGTGTATCAAAAAATCTTCTAATGTCTTTATCAGCACAATAAACCACTTAGCGTTTTCCCCTTAGAGACTAAAGGAAGCGGAAGGAAATAAACTTGACGCGATATATTTGTTACGCTACAAGCTTCTTATGGTGCAGATAAAGCCATACCATCTTGTCATGAAAGACACGCCTATAAACCACCTATTTTACTCGCTCACACTGCTAAAATTCAATGTATTTTAAAAACTAAACAACCCTAACTGTCATTGAGCTGCAGCTTCCAAAAATCCGCTGTTGTTTCAAAATGCCCACTTAGCACATTCGCCAGTGCAATAACATTTATGTCACCGTCTGCTAATTTACTCTCACCAGGTACACTATAAGAAAGAAATTCCAAATAAATGGCAAAAGCGATTTTTTGTTCGTCAGTGAGTTCGTTTCTATTCGATGCTATATTCTGCAACGACATTTGCAACGAAGAAGGAGATGACCTATCAAATCCTTTGATAGCACTTACAACATGCAGAGAACGTAAAATGCACTTAGTCGTCATTTCACCGCTATATGTTCCACCAACAATCAATTTCCTTGCATCAATACCACTATCTAACGTCTCAAAACTCATAGCAACAACACCAACAGTAAACAAACAACATGCACTAAATATACTAACTTTTATCTTTTTCATTTAAACGCTCCACATAAATACCATTCAGCACTACGATAACATAAATATTAACATGTTATCAATGGGAAAATTATTTGTGTGTTAGGTCCTATTTGCGAAATTCAAATATTCGCTAGAATGCGGTATATTATATCAAATCACACTGTAAATCATCCAAATAATTATGGGCACGGCTTCATGGCAGCTATCGCTACGATCAAGTAATAGTCGATTAAGAGTAAGATTTGGTGTCATTTATGTCGCACATGTGGAAGACAAGACTTTTGTCAAGACATATGGCAATTGTTTCATCGTATATCGAAATTTTTTAAAATGGATAAACTTGGAATTTGTAAATCATTATTTGAACAGTTTAAAGAGATGGATGACGAATGATTTATGACAGATGCCACTATTATTCGAGTGAACCACTGTGCGGCTAAAGATTTTGGATGAAGTTATGGATGGTTTTCTATAAAAATTCATGCACTGGTGGATGCTTGGAGAAATCCAGTGAAATTGCTTCTATTGTCTGAAAACAAGCGTGATGCTTAAAGAGCTGAAGAGCTTACAAGTAGATTCTGAACGTAATTAACAGCTGTCAAACCACAGGTCACACTTCTGTTTCCCAGACATCATTAAGGCGCATGTCCGCATTGGTTAACAAAAAAATGCGAAGTGCTGAAAATGAGGTAGCCAATTTTTGATAGCGGCGGAGAGATTGTTCGTTTTGGGAACCGTGCGCTCCACCACCATGGATGATCCCTGGACCCGTTTGCTTGTTTTGCCAGAATGCAATAGAGGTCGCAAACCCGCTGGCTCAGAGGCCTTGCTGGTTATCACATTGATGCAAATCGACAAAACTTTGCTCTGCATTTACTCTCCCAAACACCCACAACCCTCCAAAATTCTCCACTTTCTCTCCAAAACAGGGGGCACGGAGATTTTTCGCACATCCGCTACAATGGCTGATTCTGAGGCGATCCCTAACATTGCTTCCAAACGCTATTTTCGCGTTGCGGAGAATTTTGTGGTTGAGCGGATGCCATGATGAAACTG
>JAISYW010000066.1 GCA_031269645.1 Holosporaceae bacterium | reverse complement strand
GCAATAGAAGATTTCATGAAGCCAGATAGAGTAATTCTCGGAGTTGAAAGTAAAAAAGCAAAAAAATTGCTGAGTCACGTATATCGTCCGTTATATGCATTTAATACGCCCATTATATTTACGGGACTTGAAACCGCCGAGTTATCAAAGTACGCATCCAACGCGTTTCTAGCTATGAAGATCGCATTCATCAACGAAATCGCTAATCTCTGTGAAGCTTGTGGAGCAGATGTAAACGAAGTTGCTATCGCAATGGGATTGGATAAACGCATAGGCGATAAATTTTTGCAAGCGGGACCTGGATACGGCGGTTCTTGTTTCCCAAAAGATACATATGCATTGAGTGATTTTTCCAAAGGATTTGGCGTTCAAATGTCCATCGTAGATGAAACTATTAGGTCTAATATCAATAGACGAAAGATGATGATTAAAAAGATTTTCGATGCTTGCAATAATAATCTTAATAAGAAAAATATTTCTGTACTGGGAGTTACGTTTAAAGCAAACACAGACGATATGAGAGATAGTCCGAGCATAGATATTCTAAAGGCCGTCATCGACGCTGGTGCAAACGTAAGGATATATGATCCTTCGTTTTCGGAACAAGCGAAAAAGGTTTTTAAGAATGTAACCTGGAGCAATAATGCATACGATAATTGCAACGATGCCGATGCGATAATTATTATAACAGATTGGCCTGAATTTAGAGCGATAAATTTGCATGAACTACGAAAGAGAGTCAAAGCTCCATTACTAATAGATCTGCGAAACATGTATGGACTTTCTGAAGTGGAATCATCGGGATTTATATATTGTTCTGTTGGGCGATCTTTTATAAATGCCAATGCTTCAAGTAAATTAGCGATTCCTTAATATGATATATACTAAATCTTTAGTACTGTAGTATTGTTTTTGCCGGGATATGTTTTAGTAAAGCATGAAGAAATCATTTTTATACAATGAAATATTACTTGTAGTGTTTTTGTTTAGAAAGCTGTTATGTGATGTTTTTTTTAAAAAATCCGCATTGTTAAACTTAACTTTCAAAGCTTTTTTTAAAAAAATCTTATTCTGTAGCAGCCTCCTATTTCTATATTGCTATGCAGACGAAGCAAAGGTCGATGAATCTTCACAAAATCCGGAAATAAGATCGATTTGTAAAGAAGCTCAAGAACTAGAACAAAAAATCTCTAAGCTTGAAACAGAAATAGATTCTCTGAATCAGAAAGAAAAAAACTCAACACCAGTGGTAAAGAATATTTATGAAATATTGACAAGATGTTTCACTATTTTATTTGATATTCAGAGGTTTTCAAATGTTTTGGCTTTAAATCAACAGACTAATAAAAACGATTTCGTAAAATGTTCTAATGTCATAAAAAATTTTGGTTCTTATTTTAAATTAGTCTTATATCATCTCGAAAAAAACAGTTCAGAAATTATTACTTTGAAAAAGGAAAAAATGGCAAAGCGATCTGAATTAAACAAAAAAATGGATCAATATAAAAAAATAATAGCTAATATAGATAAAAAAATATCCGAATTACCAAGAGTTAATGAAGAAACAATTATTCAAAACGTCGTATATCATATTGCAACAAAATGTACATCAATAGATGAATTAGACGCAGAATTGGAGTCAGAAAATGCCGTTGGCGTTCTCAAGAACACAAAAATATCTACGGAATTATCGTTGACGTATCCAGTTTCTGGAAAAATTATTACGGAGTTTGGAGATAAAGGACCTAATGGAGAGATGATATATTGTATTTCCTTTGAGACTCGCTCTGGTGCAATTGTGACATCTCCAGTCAAAGGACTAGCCGTATTTTCAGGAAAATTTATGAATTATGGGAATATGGTGATTCTTAGTAACGGCGAATATCGCATATTTTTGTACGGCATGGACTCTGTATTCACAAACACCGGAGAGGTGATTGAAATTGGAGATTTTATTGGTAAAATGAAAGATGGCCAAGCTGAAAATCCTGTTATAAAAATAGAATTGAGAAAATCAGGTGAACCATTAGATCCAAGGCATTGGTTGTTCCAAACTTTAGAAAAGGAAAAATAAATGAAAAGAACGATCCTTTTCGTATCTTTGTTGTTGATAATTCTTGCGTGTAATACTTGCTGTTCCGGCGGATCCACTAAAAAAGATGCAGAAACATATCCTCAAAAAACAAATGTTCCCACCCCACCAAAAAAAGGCGGAGCTGCATCGAACAATTGTGGGCTTGTAATTCCTGATTCTATTAAAAAAAATGTTCCAGAAGAGATGCATTATACTGTGCTTTTGCAGTTGGTGTTGAATCTTATTCGAAGCGAATATGTGAAAGAACTTGAGGAAGGAGAGGTGAGTGAAAAAGCAATATCAGGCATGTTGTCATCGCTTGATCCGCATTCGTCTTATCTTAATGAAAAAGCGTTTACATCATTGAAAAATCAGACTGATGGAGAATTCGGCGGTCTTGGCATCGAAATAATGATGGACGAAGGTTTTATTAGAATAATTTCTCCGGTCGACGATACTCCTGCCTATAAGGCAGGCCTGAAAAGCGGAGATCTCATAATATATATTGATGATGAATGTATAAACGGAATTTCTGCGGAAGAAGCTCTTGAAAAACTCCGAGGAAAGCCAAAAACGAAGGTGAAATTGAAAATAAAACGGGGAGAAAAAAATCCGTTTGATGTTGCGATTGAACGAGATTTGATAAAAATTCAATCTGTTAAAGCAGAAATTCTAGACAATATTGGATATATAAGAATATCTACCTTCGATAAGCATACAACAGAAAATATAAAGAAATTTATCGATGAAAGTAAGAGTAAGAACCTGCATGGA
>JAISYW010000056.1 GCA_031269645.1 Holosporaceae bacterium | reverse complement strand
GTAGGATATTTTCTATCTTTTTACTATTTTTCTCGCTTGGTGAATAGTGAACTACGGCGGCATGATCGTCTGCCGCTGCGATTGTTTGGAAACTTTCTCCAATAAAATCGCTATCCAATGTTCTGAAGTATAATATTTTTTTTACAACGTCTAATTCTGATATTTCTGGAAGATCGTTATTATAAATCCAATGTAAAAAATTAATTATCGCAATAGAATCTTTTTGAGACGCCTTTTTTATATCGTTTATTTCTTCTGTATTTTTAATGGATTTTGCTAACAAACAAGGATTATCCAAATGAATAAAATCTTTATGACATATACTAGACGGAGTTTCTGATTTATCAATTCCTACTCGATGCAACCGCGCCAAATCTGAATGTAATTGTTCCTCTGTTTTTATATCACCAGAGCGATTTATTTCATACGCTTTACTAACGTAAAGAATTTTATCATGATTGCTTGTTATCAATAAATAAAGTTCTGGTATTGGTGTATATTTACTTCCAAAATCGCGAACGTTAAATAACCAAGCTATGGTACAGGCTTCGCATACCAAATAGGCATTCAATTCATTTTTAGAGATCGTTTCACATATAAGAGATAATCTACCTTCATCAGGTGCTTTTCTATTTTTTATATAATGAATATTCAGATTTCGTTTTTTAGCTGGAACATCAAAAAATTCTTTGATATCTATTGGAGCAAAATCATATTCGCCAAGTCCATTTTTTAGAAACTCTATTTCGCTGTGCATATAAAAAACTGGATCATAAGCTATTTTGTGAATAGGCGGTATGTTTTTTGCTATCCATTTGATAATTTCACTTCTCTTTAAATCAAGAATTTCAAATTGGTTTTGATTAATTGTTTGGCGTGCAGCTAACGAATATCTTCCGTCCACAAATATAGCTGATTTGTTTTTAGAAATAATAACGACACCGTCTGACGGAGAAAAACCAACAACCAATTGAAATATATCGTTAGATTCATCGCTTTCTTTCGGATGACTGCTGGATTTTTTATGTATTATCGCGTGAAGAGCGTGCTTATCCAAAATTTCATTGACATTCACCATTATTTATATGCTTTTACAAAGCCCTTCTCGGCGGAATTTCCTATATAAAGAGTTTTACAAGCAAAAATCCTATAATAACGCTAACAATTATTAAAGATAGCGCGGTTTTTTTATGTTTTTCAATGAATTCCAAAATATCTACGCCAAACTTCCTGCAAACGAGAGATAATAAGACGAATCTTGAGGCTCGCGTAATTAAGGAAGCGCTTGCGAAAGTGTATAAGTCAATTTTTGCAAAGCCGCTAGCAATTGTCACGATTTTGTAAGGGATAGGAGTGACCCCTTTTACGCATATGATCCAGAACGCCCACTTATTTAAGGTAACGACAATATCTTTAAATTTTTCCGTTTGGCCGTAAAAGATCAAAATTTTGGATCCAATTAATTCGAAAAAAGCATATCCTATATAATAACCTAAAAATCCGCCTAATACAGAAGCCAAAGCACATATACCGGCGTAGTAAAAAGCCTTATCTTTCTTTTTGGCTACGACAACCGCCAAAACAGGATCTGGAGGCAATGGAAAGAAAGAGCTCTCGATGAAAGAAATAAATGCCAATAACCAAACGGCGTTTTTGCTTTCTGCTTTTTTCATCATCCAATCATATATTTTTTCTGTCATATTATCTCTTTTGCGATTTCTATTACGTTATTGACGCCAACGGCATATCTTATATCGAGTATATCGTATGAAGTCAAATAATATTTATCTGGCAAAATGACTTTTTTGTTGTCCATAAGCAAAAATTCGATTGAAAAATTTCCGTCTGTTTTAAAATTATCTATTAGATTTTTCACGGAAATCAACTCGTCTTTGGCGCTAATTTTTATTTGTAATATTCTTTCTTTGGTTTTTGGTTGAGCGATTTCATCGCAAACAGAATCATTTGGCGAATAATTCTCGTCAAATTTCTCTATTTTTTCCGCCGTCATCCTCAAACGATCTTCAAAAGCATAACAATTGACTCTAAACAAAAGGAAGTTTCCAACCTCCAGCAGATGTTGACATTTTGATAGCGTTTCTGAAAATATAGAAATTTCCGCTTCTCCAGACGTATCAGATACTTGTAATATGCAAAATTTGCTTTGCGTTTTTGTAGTTTTATATGAAATATTATTAACGATTGCTGCGACTTTTGCTTTTGGATTTTCCTTAGCCTCCGTTAATGTAAGTAATTTTTGACGTTTCAAGATATGCTCGTATTGTTGCATCGGATGCGATGAGATATAAAAACCAACGGCGTCAAATTCATTCTGTTGTTTATTTATTTCCTGCCATTCAGTAACTTGGGCAAGCGGCGGATACGATTTTTCGAATAACGAACCTTGATTGCTCGAAAAATTTAACGACAAAATTTGATCTAATGATTCAAATAATTGCCTTCTGTTGGTATGTAATTTATCAAATACTCCAGCTTTTATGAAACTTTCAAGAAAACGCCGATTTAAGATCTTCAAAGGATATAACCGTTCAGCAAAATCAAAAATGGATTCGTAGGGGCCATTAATTTCTCTTTCTTTTACTATTTCTTTCACCACAAACTCGCCACTACCTTTAATGGCAGAAAGACTATATCTAATTGCGTTATTCGAATAATCAACGATGAAGTCATTTTTGGATTGATTAATTTCAGGCGGAGTGATTTTTATGTTATTTTTTTTCGCGTCTTGATAATAGGCATGTAATTTATCGGTGTTTGCCATATCAAGAGTCATAATCGCCGCGAAAAATTCTAGCGTGTAATTCGCCTTTAAAAACGCCGTTTGATATGTTAACAATCCGTACGGAGTAGAATGCGATTTGTTAAATCCATAACCAGCGAATTTACTCATTTGTTCAAACAAACGTTTGGCGATATTCAGCGAAATATCTCGTTCGATGGCTCCTTCAATAAAACGTTTTTCTTGAGATAGCATTTCTCTTTTATTTTTTTTACCCATTGCGCGGCGTAAAATATCAGCTTGCCCTAAAGAATACCCACCGATTTCTTGGGCGATTTGCATGACCTGCTCCTGATAAACCATAACACCGTAAGTTTCTTCAAGAATTGGTTGTAGCTTCTCGTGTAAATATGTAATTGGCTCGATTTTATGCTTGCACGCAATATATTTAGGAATATCGTCCATTGGGCCAGGTCTATACAAAGCCACCAAAGCAATTAAATCTTCAATCCGGTCAGGTTTTAACTTCTTCAGGACTTCCCTCATTCCACTGCTTTCTATCTGAAATACGCCGACGCAATTTACATTTCTCAAAAGTTCGAATGTTTTTTCATCTTCAAGCGGAATTTCTTGAATTTTAATATTAACGCCGCGCATTTCTATAAGACCCAAGACCTTTTGAATAACGGTAAGCGTTTTTAATCCTAAAAAATCGAATTTTATCAATCCGGCATCTTCGATATATTTCATTGAAAACTGAGTTACCGGCATAGTTGATTTTGGATCTTTATAAAGCGGAACAAGGTCTTGCAAATTTTTATTGGAAATAACAACGCCGGCGGCATGTACGCCAGCGTGACGATACAATCCTTCAAGCCTCAAAGCAATTTTTATGAGATTTTGTACTTGAGGATCTGAATCTATGAGATTGCGCAATGGCTGCTCTGAATCGATGGCTTGTTGCAGAGTTAGTGGATTTGTCGGATGGAAAGGAATCATTTTGGATATCTTATCTACGAATCCATATGGCATTGCTAAAACGCGGCCTATATCTCTTACGACGGCCTTTGCTTGTAATGTTCCAAAAGTTATAATTTGTGCGACGCATTGACGTCCATATTTTTCTTGAACATACGCAATAACCATATCTCGCTTTTCTTGGCAAAAGTCGATATCGAAATCTGGCATAGAAATACGATCAGGATTTAAAAATCTTTCAAAAAACAACTTAAAACGGATTGGATCGACGTCGGTAATGCTTACCGACCAAGCCACTATAGAGCCGGCGCCAGACCCTCGGCCTGGCCCTACTGGAATATTTTTCGATTTTGCCCAGCGAACATAATCCGCAACTATTAAAAAATATCCGCTGAATTTCATTTTTTGAATCATTTCTAGTTCGTAATTCAATCTTTCGAAATATTGTTTATAAATCGATTCGTAGTTCTCGTTATTTTCAAATTTTAGCAATTTTATTTTGAGACCTTCTTCGGACATACGTCTCAATTCTTCATCCTGTGTTTTCTGATTTTCACGATTGAATTGCGGTAGTAAAGGCTTTCGTTTGGTTAGCATAAAATTGCAACGTTGAGCAATATTTACCGTATTAGCGACCGCTTCCGGAAGATTCTCGAATAAACCGGTCATTTCATCGGAACTTTTAAAGTAAAATTCCTGAGAAGATGTTAGCCGATCAACATCATATATGGTTTTTCCTTGCGCAATGCATATTAAAGCATCGTGGGAATCAAAATCATCTGGCTTTGGATAACAAACGTTGTTTGTGGCGAGTAGCGGAATGTTCAAATCATACGCAAGCGAGATCGCATTTTCCTCTATACTGTTTTCTTGCTCATTATTGTGCCTTGATAATTCTATATATAATCTGTTTTTGAAATAATTGTTCAGAAAGTTTAAATAATTTTTTGCTCCATCTACATCGTTTTCTAACAATAATGCTCCCAAAGAGCCATAAATTCCTCCGGTTGCCAGTATTAAGTCGTCCGAATATTGCGCAAGCAAATCTTGCGATATTTCTGGATATGTTTCAGAAGTTGAATTCAGATAAGCGTTAGAAACCAGTTGTATTAAATTTTGATATCCATTTTTATTTTTTGCGTATAAAAGCGCGCTAGTTTGACGGTCTGTTTTTTTCGTATGTTTTACATTTAATTGGCATCCTATAATGGGTTGGATTCCATGCTCTGCGCATTTTGTAGAGAATTCGATGGCGCCAAATAGATTGTTTGTGTCGGTAACAGCAACGGCCGGCATTTTGTTTTGTTCGCAAAGCTCGACGAGTTTTTCTATTTTTATGGCGCCTTCCGTTAGCGAATAGGCAGAATGTAATCGCAAATGAATAAAAAGTTTGCTCATTTTTCTAACAATTTTCCCGCGGAAATCAAATATTTCCGATCCATTTTTTTTGCAAGTTCTTGGTTATGGGTCGCGATAATTGCAGACATGCTTGTGCGACGCATAACACGTAT
>JAISYW010000048.1 GCA_031269645.1 Holosporaceae bacterium | reverse complement strand
ACAATAGACGATTCCGTCGGAGAATCATTCGATAAAGTTTCTAAACTTCTAGGATTTGGGTATCCTGGCGGCCCTATTGTTGAAGAAAAATCTACCCATGGAAATAGCCAAAGATTCGCTCTTCCTCGGCCATTATGTAATAAATATTCTTATGATTTTTCGTTTTCTGGATTAAAGACCGCGGCTCGTATAATATTTGAAAAATACAAAACTCCGCAGGATAAGATTGATCTTTGCGCAAGTTTCCAAGGCGCTGTGGTAGATGTTTTGGTTTATAAAATGAAGCAAGCAATTGAAATTTGTCGTGAAAAAAGTATCAAAATAACGGCGGCGGTAATTGCAGGAGGAGTCGCCGCTAACAAAATGATTCGAACAGAGGTAAAAAATGTCTGCGATCAATATGAACTACCATTTTGGGCGCCGCCAATTTATTTATGTACAGACAATGGAGCAATGATAGCTTGGTTAGGAATAGAAAAACTAATGATTAACCAAGAAAATAATATAAAATTCTCTCCTCGTCCGCAATGGCCGTTAGGAGAATGATATGTATATGTGCAGCAAAGACTCAAAATACGCTAAGTGGCATTTTTGGACGTTGTAGTCGCAAAAGTTTTGATTATGGAGAGTATTTTCTTTCTTACTACCGGATCTGTAATTTTATAATAAGAGCGCAGTAAATCCATTGATTCCTTCTTTTTAGAGTTATCAAATTCATAACTTGGAACATTGTTTTCACGCAAAGAGGAATTCTGATATCCTCTCACAAAATATGCAAAATCTGTTGATAATGCGTTAGCTATGTTATACAGAGTACTTGCGCTAATTCTGTTCACACCTTTTTCATATTTTTGGATCTGTTGAAAGGTGATGCCTAAATACATTCCTAATCTGTCTTGGCTAATACCAAGCGCTGATCTGCGAAATTTAACGCGATTACCGATGTATAAATCAAGATCTTTATATGAGGATTTACTATTTTTTGGCGAATAACCTATCATTTAAACTCCTATATATGTTTAAAAATCAAATAACCATAAGATAAAACAAAAAATTTATATTTTCAACTTAGAAAAGTATTTTTTTTACAAGATCTTTGCACGCATCCAATAATTTAGTCAATGAACGACTAAATTTTTCGGAAAAACAAGGAATTATTTGAAATAAAAATTTTTACAACCTTAAATTAATATTAAACATATTTTGTCGACAAATATTTCTAAAACGGCCAACAACCCTAGCGAGACAAGAAAATATTTTATACAATTTTAACGATATAACACTATAAAAATCATCTATATTTTAATAAATTAATTTTTAATCGCGCACCATACAAATAAAATCTATTGCAGAAAAATATATGATTTTTGTTTTGTTTCGAAAGATTTAAAAAAACATATCAAAAGAATATATTTGTCAAACCTTTAGTTGAATCAATAATTAGATACAAAATTGAATTTGCAAAAAGTATTTAGGAAGTTTGTAGCTATTGAATGTTTCATAGTATAATCGCTAAATTTATTAGTGATAAGTAAATATGGCGTCGAAGATAATATACATGGATTATCAGGCTACTACGCCTTGCGATAGGCGTGTTTTGGAAGCGATGATTCCGTATTTCTGCGAGAATTTTGGAAATCCGCATTCGGTCATTCACGTTATGGGAGAACAAGCCGGCGAAGCTATAGAAAGAGCGCGAGAACAGATAGCAGAACTTATAAATGCTCCGGATAAAAAAGCGATTATATTTACTTCTGGAGCCACAGAATCAAATAATTTAGCAATTCAAGGAATTGCTCGTCGACATAAAGGAAGCGGAAATAAGATTGTTGCGAGCGCAATAGAGCATCCATGTATACTTGAGGCATGCCATGCAATGAAACGAGAAGGATTAAACGTCGTTATGCTCCCGGTTTTGGAGAATGGTATTGTTGATATGGACGCTCTTAAACGAGAAGTAGATGGAGCAACATTGGTTTCTATTATGACGGTTAATAATGAAATAGGAGTCATTCAGCCGATAGATGAAATTAGTGCAATTTGCAGAGAACATGGAGCCTTATTTCATACAGACGTTTCGCAAGCGGTTGGAAAAATAAAAGTTGACGCATCCAAAATCGATCTTATGAGCATCTCTGGACATAAGATTTATGGCCCCAAAGGCGTGGGCGCTTTATATGTCAGGACAAATCCACCAGTTGAATTGGAACCTTTATTTTTTGGAGGAGGGCAAGAACGCGGATTACGATCAGGAACGTTACCAACTCCTTTATGCGTTGGTTTGGGAGAGGCGTGTTCCATCGCAAAGCAGGAAATGCTGTCGGAAAGCAAGAGATTGATGGAATTCAAAAATTATTTCGTAGCGAAAATCCTTGATAATCTAGAAAAAACGTATTTAAACGGCGACAAGGAACGCCGCATTCCTGGATGTCTCAATTTTAGTTTTGACGGAGTGGAAGGCGAAGCAATTATGCTTGGAATGAGAGATGTTTGTATGTCTTCTGGCTCCGCATGTACGTCGGCTTCTTTGCAATCGTCTTATGTATTGAAAGCCATATCAATTCGCGAAAATTTGGCACATTCGTCATTGCGCATTGGATTTGGTCGTTATACAATTTGGGAAGAAGTGGAGTATGTATCGTCGAAAATTATAGAGATTGTAAATAGATTGCGAGCGATGAGCCCTATTTGGGAAGGGAAATAGTTTTATATGGCTTATTCAAAAAAAGTAATGGATCTTTATGCGGATCCTAAAAATATTGGTAGTTTAGATGAGAAAGACGAGAATGTTGGTACTTCTATTGTTGGAGCTCCAAGTTGCGGGGACGTTATAAAATTGCAGATTAAGGTAGATGAAAATGGTAAGATTTCCGAAGCAAAATTTAAAACGTTCGGATGTGGGGCTGCAATTGCTTCTAGCGCTCTGATAACCGATTGGATTAAGGGAAAAAGTATTGAAGAAGCAAGAGCCATAAAAAATCGAGATGTAGCCGAGCATCTTTCTTTGCCGCCGATTAAAGTGCATTGTTCTGTACTGGCCGAAGAAGCGGTTAATAAAGCCATAAAAGATTATTTGTTAAAAAAGGAGAAGGCGAAATGAACAATCTAATAGACTTTACGCAATGCGCAATAGATTTTATGAAAAAATCCGTCGATGTTGAAAAATGCGATGGAATTCGTATCGACGTAGTTTCTGGCGGGTGTTGTGGAATGACTTACAAACTTGATTTTGTAAAGGAGATTAATCCGTCTGATTTGTTGATAGAAAAGGAAGGTTTAAAAATATACGTTGCTCCCAGAGCCGCGGTTTTTGTTTCAGGAATGAAGATGGATTATGTATCTACGCCAATGGGCGGAAATGTCGTTTTTGAGAACCCTAACGCAAAGTCGACCTGCGGATGCGGTAAATCATTTTGTTCGCCTGGAGCAGATAATGCTTGCGGTGGATGTTGTCTATAATTAGTTTTTTGATATGAACTACTTTGATCTTTTTCAAATTCCTTTTTCATACAGATTGGACGAGCCGCTATTAACGCAGAATTATTTACAAAAACAGCGCGAGACGCATCCTGATTTAAGCAACATGCGAGCAAGCCAAATGAGATCCGCGCTTTTAAACGAAGCTTACAACACGTTGTTAGATCCCATAAGAAGAGCTAAGTATTTTCTTTATATGCAAAAACCAGAAGCGGAAGATGAAATATCTCCGGAGTATGCATCTGAAGCGTTTGATATACGCGAAAGGTATGATTCTATCACTTCTTTGAAAGAAAAAGAGAAATATAAAGAAGAATTATCGGCCCGAATGTCGGAGTTAATTACGTCTCTTTGTGCAGTTGAAAAAAATATAGATGAATTTCAAAAAATTTTTAGTTTGCTAAATTTTATCGCCTCATTTATAGAAGAAATCAAGGCCGATGCTTACAATAGGGATTGACCTTGGCACGACAATGTCAGTCGTATCGGCAATTAAAGGCGGAATTCCGGAAATTGTTAAAATAAATGGCAGAAACGCCACTCCGTCCGTCGTAAATTATTCTGAAGAGAAACCCATAGTTGGTTGGGAAGCGCTTTATAAAGCTGATTCTAGTGGTACTATACTTTCGATCAAGCGTTTTATGGGGACTGAAACAAAATTCCTGAATAGAAATGCTGTGGAAATTGCGGCCGACATTCTTATTTATCTAAAAAAAATGACCGAGCAAAAGCTTATGGGCAAAATAGACGCAGTCATAATAACTGTTCCGGCTCATTTTTCAGATTTACAGAGAACCGCCACCAAGCAAGCAGCCTCCATTGCCGGCATCAGAGTGTTACGATTGATAAACGAGCCAACAGCTGCGGCAATAGCTTTTGGATTAGATAAAAAAACGAACGGCATATTTGCTGTTTATGATTTTGGGGGAGGAACTTTTGATTTTTCGATTCTGCGTTTATCAAATAATATTTTTCAAGTCCTTGCTACCGGCGGCGATAATTATTTGGGAGGCGACGATATAGACGAAGCGATATTGAGTCATAATTTCCAATTAAATGGCATAGATATTAGTGGTGTTAGCGAATACGAAAAAAATCGCGGCAAATTAATCGCAAAAAGCCTAAAAGAAAAACTAGGCGACAACAAAATAATCTACGAAGATTACATTTTCGAAAACAAAAAATACAGGTTTATGCTTTCTAGAGAAACTTTAAAAAATCTAACGAACGATTTCGTGCAAAAAACTTTAAAAATATCTGATCAAGTTCTGGTGGAAACGAATATTACGTCTGATCAAATCAATGGAATTGTTCTGGTCGGAGGCATGACCAAATTAAGGTTAGTAAAATATGCGGTAAAAATGCACTTCGGCGTTGAAGTTTTAAACGACATAAATCCGGAAGAAGCTGTCGCTCGCGGCGCCGCTATTTACGCTAACTCTATTACTAAAGAAAATAATACTCTTTTAATAGATGTTGTTCCGCTTACTTTGGGCGTGGAGACTTTTGGGGGCGGAGTAGATAGAATTATTCATCGTAACACGCCGATTCCAATTACCAAAAAACGCGAATATACGACATATGAAAACAACCAAACCGGAATAAAATTTCATGTTGTGCAGGGAGAAAGACCGATCGCCAAAGAATGCAGATCTCTTGCAAAATTTGAACTAAAAAATATCCCGCCCATGCCTGCTGGCGCACCAAGAGTAACAACCGAATTTTCCGTCGATGTTAACGGTCTACTAAGCGTGACAGCCTGCGAAAAGCATACAGGAATTTCGCAATCTATAGTAATAGAGCCATCCGCCGGACTAACTAATGATGAAATAGTTTCTATTATCGAAAAAGCAAATGCAAATCGAAATAGCGACTCCATTGAAGAGTTTAATATGAACGTAAAAATCGAATCTGAACGAATGATGAAATTTTGGGAATCCGTAATGGATAAAATTCCATCCAATGCGAAAAAAAGAGCGAAGAAAGCAATGAAAAATCTAAAAAACGCTTTAAGAGATGGTCGATATCATGAAGCCATTTCATGTAAAAATGATTTAGAGAGCATTTTTGGAGAATTTTTAGAAGAAATCATTAATTCGAATTTGATCAGGAAAACTATCAATAAAGATCAATTAGAGTAGATGCTCTGAAATTGCGTTGGTTTTTCCAAACTTAAAAACTAATTATCTAAGCACAGTTAACAAACCTGTAATTTAATAAAGGCAATAGCGAGGAAAGGCATGAATGTACAATCTAGCTTGTCGAAGCGCATACATAATCTTCTGTTTTCTTTCAGTTTTTGAAA
>JAISYW010000067.1 GCA_031269645.1 Holosporaceae bacterium | reverse complement strand
GAGCGTCGTTGCATCGGCCATGGTGAAAGGAACATCGATAATTTTGGCAAGAGTTTGTGCAAGCAAAGTTTTTCCAGTTCCCGTCGGTCCGATTAATAAAATATTGGATTTAGATAATTCAACGTCGGTATTTTTAGGAGAGGCCAACCTTTTATAATGATTATAAATGGCAACAGAAAGTATTTTTTTTGCTTTATTTTGTCCTATTATATAGTCATTTAGTGTTTTGCAAATTTCTTGTGGAGAAGGAAGGGCGTTTTTCCCTTTTACTGCAGCATTTGGTTGCGTTTCAGAGATTATTCCGGCGCATAATTCGATACATTCGTCGCATATATAAACGGTTGGTCCTACTATGAGTTTTTTCACTTCATGTTGCGTCTTACCGCAGAACGAACAGCGCAAAGCGCCTGCACTGTCTATCATTCTTCCCATCAAAGCCTCCTAAAGCGGTTTACGATACTATATTCTCATCAATTTTCCAAAAAATACTTAATTTTGGAATTTTTCTTGGATTTTATTTTTTAAGCCCTGAAATTAACTCTAATACGATTCGCCATTTAACTATGCTATATAACTATACACGTATATACGAGAATATTCCGTGTTTTCAAACTAAAAATATTGTGAGTGACAATAGATTTATATTTCAATGGTATAGATACCGTCATGGATTATTTTATGCATTTATTTGATACTTGAACTTGGCATAATATCCGGGAAATGTATTTGCAATTTACGGGTTTTATTCTCCACAAGAAAATTAATCTTAATTGAGTTTAATGGCAGAAGTTCTTCAATAATTTCTGGCCACTCGATTATCATAATACAGTTGCCTAAAGCTTCATCCAGTCCAAGCTCATAAAATTCCGATGTAGATTTCAATCTATAACAATCTATATGCCAAATTTCTGCAATTACCGAATGATAAGTTTGTACAATCGTAAATGTTGGACTAGTCACGTCTTGGATTGATGGATTAAGCGATTTTATCAAATATTTTGCCAAAGTTGTTTTTCCGTATCCCAAATCTCCAAATAAGGAAAAACATCTGCCGACTTCTGCGAATTGCGATAGATATTTCGCGGCTTTTTGCGTATTTTCAAGTGAATTACAAATGAACTCAATCATACTATTTTATGGAATTTAATAAAGTTTCTAATTTTTTATAATCAGAAAAAAGCAAAAGGAAATTTTTAGATATTTCATAAAAAATTTTTTTTAGAACTATCTCTTCTTCTTGCTCAAAATCAGACAACACATACGAAGATATGGCATATTTTTCCGTTGGTCTTCCAATTCCTATTCGCAACCGCCAATAATCATTACCTATAGTATTTCCAATGCTTTTAAGGCCATTATGCCCGCCGTTTCCGCCGCCTTGCTTTATTTTTACATGACCAAACTCCAAATCTATATCGTCATGGAACACATACACGTTTTGTATGGGAATTTTGTAAAAATCTATTAAAAATCCAGCAGCTTTTCCTGATAAATTCATGAAGGTCTGCGGCTTTGATAAAATAATTTTTTTTTCGTCCATTGAAAAAATCGCAACATCAGCAATGTAAGCCATTTTTTTGAAATTATAAGACGCGAATTTCTCCGCTATTGAATCAATAATCCTAAAACCAACGTTATGCCTATTATTTCTATAAAGAGTTCCCGGATTTCCGAGTCCGACAAGTAACAGATAATCATCCATTATTTGACGATGGCGTTGAAGGAGTTGTTCCAGCAGCGTCTGCCGCAGGTTCGACGACAGCCTCCTCTTCCTTCTTCATAATAGTAGGCGCAACAACCGTAGCAATTGTAAAATTTTTGCAACCAACTGGTAGGTTAATGTTCTCTCCAAGCTTTATATTATAGGCGTGAACCGTATGATGAAACTCAAACCCAGTTAAATCGACCTCAATTTTTTCAGGAATACTCTCTGGATCACAAACGACATCAACTTCATGAATCAAAACATTTAAAACTCCGCCCATTTTCAGACCAGGCGACGCCGCTTCATTAATAAACGCCAAAGGAACGCGTACCGTAACCTTACTGTTTTTCCCGACCCTCATAAAATCTATGTGAATAGGATTGTCCGTAACAGGATGAAATTGAATGTCTTTGGCAACGAAACGTTGATCTTTTTTACCAACTCCATTTATGACAAAAACAGTGGAGAAAAAATTCGATCGATGCACATATTTGCTCAATAAATCTTTTGAAATACAAATGGATTCTGATGGTTTTTTATCTCCATAGATTATGCAAGGAATGAATCCTTCTCGCCGACATCTTCTGGCTGCTCCTGTGCCGCCGACGCTTTTACCTTTTGCTTCTAAAACAACGGTTGCCATTTATAATCCTTTTTGAAAATCGCTACAATATACACCGAATCGTTTCTGCTATCAATGAGCTAATGGATAATTTTCTAATTTTCGACGAAATTATATCGTTATTAAAAATGCTATCGGTTAACGTTACTTCAGATATACTTGATTTTGCCAACTTTTCTATGGATCCTTTGGAAAGAATACCATGGGTTGCATATGCGGCAACGCCTCGGCACCCTGCCTGTAGCAGAGCTTCCGCAGCGTAACACAACGTAGCTCCTGAATCTATGATGTCATCCACAACGATGCAAATTTTATCAACAACATTTCCTACGACGTCGATTTTTTTGAGCTCGCCAAAAACGTCTTTCGCTTTGTTGCAAAGAGCAAAATCACATTTAAGAGTTTTGGAAATCGCATTTGCGCGATACGCTCCTCCAATATCTGGAGAAACAATTGTAATTTTGCTGGCGTCGTATTTGCTGGTTATATCTGTTTTAAAAATTTCATCAGCACCAAGATGAATATATGGAATTCTGATTGTTGGTTTACTGTGATTATCCAAAAAAATACAACGTGACACATTCATTGTTTCTAGAAATCGCGAAAACAAGCCGGACCCAAAAGATTCGTTTTGATTCTGTACATCCTGTCGAGAATATCCGATATACGGAACGCACAAAATTACATTTTTTGCGTCACGGAGAGCGTCTAATAAAAAAAACAATTCTATCCAATCTTCATTAACGACAGTTGAAGCTATTACGATTGCATTTTGAAAAGATTTTGATAGG
>JAISYW010000061.1 GCA_031269645.1 Holosporaceae bacterium | reverse complement strand
CTGTGCAGAATGCCATCGCTGGCAAAAAAGTTAAAAAGAAAATATTTATAAAGGGGAAGATCGTTAATTTTGTTGTTTAGGAAAAAGCAACTGCAATTTTGTGACAATTATCGGATAATGCGAGCCAGATTGGCGATCGTATTGATCTTATTTGTAGGAGGATGTTCAGTATCTCCTTTATATAATTGTGATACCACAAGAAGTAAAACGGGCGATATATACGTTGATGTGATCGCTGAGCGTGAAGGACAAAAATTAAGATCTCATCTTGTAGATGCATTTAGAGATATAAAATTTGCAAAGAAAAAATATAGATTGATTGTGAAATTATCTGGAATCGAGAGACAGTTTGCTATTTCAAGCGACGGGAATGCAAAGAGGGTCTTATTCGTTTACAACGCCAATGTTATGCTGCAGAATAGCGACAGAACAATTCTAATGAACAGAAATATTTCTGCTTCTACTGTCTATAACATATCACATGCCCATGGAGAAGTTACATTATCTCTTTACGGTCGTCACAATGACGCTTTGCTAAAGGAGCTTACCATTAGAATAGTTGAAAACATAAAGATGGTTTTATCAAATGAAAATTGAGTTTGGAAACATAAACGACAACCACATTAATTCTGGAAAAATTTTTTATTTATATGGAAATTACAAAAAGACTTTTGGTGTGTTTTGCGATTTTCTTAGGGAAAAATTTAGAAACAAATTTGCATTTTCATTCGAAAATATTGAGGTATTTCATGTTTCTGTAGCTGAATGCATAAAAACCATTAATAGCCAATGCGATTTATTCGGAAATAAAATTAGTTTTTTTTGCATACGAAACATTGAAGATAACCATATGGATAAATTAACTCCACTTTTTCATAGCAAAAATAATATTTTTATTTTAGAAAGCGGAGATTATGGAAAATCGAAAAAAGCCACAGAGCATTTTACGAAAAGCGCGGATGTCTATGCCGTCGCATCTTTCAGAAATGATATAACAATGGCGTCTCTGTGTAGGTTAATGCTTCCGTCTATTTCCTCATCGATGTGTCATGAAATTATAAAAATAATTAACGATACGGACGAGGACTTATCCTCTTTGTTTAAAAAAATATCGTTGCTTTTTGAAGGACAAAATTCAGAATTTTTAAAAGAATACACCACATACAAACAATCTTTTTTGCAGGATATGGATTTCATCCCGCTCGTTAGATATTTGATGAAGCTAGCAATAAAAGAAAAAATTTCCCATAAAAAGCAGACTTTTCTACAACTAAATCTTTCCAAAAAAGACACACTAAAGAAGCTGATTAAAGCCGAGATCAATCAAAAAATAGGAACACCTCTCACAAAAAATTTTCTATATCATGAACTGGGATAGATTTTTTCGAAGCGTTTTCAGTATTGCTAAGAGACCTCGGCATAATGAGATTCGCAAGGAAAACCGCAGACGTTTGTGATAGCAATTCCTGATCACACTTTAAAGATACAAGATACCGTGTTTGATGTCAAGCGGCAAAAGCCAGATTTTTATTGAAGTTGGTATTATTTTTTAGCATGCCGAAAATTATATGCATCAATTTGCGCATAATGGCGCAGACGATGACTTTCGCTTTTTTCCCTTTCTTTTCAAGGCGTTGCACGAAAGGTTGGAAATTTTCGTTATGCCTTTTCACAGCCATAGAAGCCATGAAAAGCGTTTTTCTCGCATATCTTGAGCCGATTTTGGAGAGATGAGAACCTTTTTTCACTGACGATCCGGATTCGAAATGTTGCGGAGTAATTCCGAAGAATGCTGCGTATTGCTTGGCGTTGTTGAAATTTTCCGGAGTTGGAGCTTCGACAAGAATGCAACACGCCGTTCCAAGTCCCACTCCCTTGATGTTTACGATTTTTTCAACCTGAGATTTTATTTGCTCATGTTCATCAATGATTTTTTTGCGCTCAGCCTCAAGTTTATTAATTTGCTCTTCGATTGCTAAAATTACAGTATTAATAGCATTTTTTACAATGATATTTATCACTCGCGTTTCCAATTTATTGCGTTCCCGAGTCAATTGAATCTTGAGAAAATCAATCGCACGACAAACGTCTCTCAGCTGTCGATATTCCTGCGGCTGAGGAGTCCACAACCTCGGGTTTTCGCTTCTGCAATATTTTGCAATTGTTTTGGCATCAGCTTTGTCAGTTTTATTGGAGTGTAATTTGGCCTTCTTTTGCTTAATTAACAGTGGATTAACTATGCTGACGTCAAATCCGTTATCGTACAAAAATTCCACAACTTCCTCCATGTACGATCCTGTCGCTTCCATGCAAAACGCTGGTTTTTCAGAGCATTGACATTTAGAATCAGTCCAACTTAGTAGTTTTTTAAAACCTTCAGAGGAGTTCTGAAAAGTATTAAATCTTTTCTTCGCCTTTTTCATTGATAATCAAACAAACGTCCAACTTTAATTTAGAAACATCAATTCCGACAATTGGTTGCATCTTCTATACCCCATCGGTTAAAATAAATTCGAGACGGCTATCCTTGTAAATGCGAAGTCACTCAGAAACGAGGCTCCATGATACCGTTCAGCCTTCTCTCAAACAAAAGGTGGGGGACTGTATTCTCACGTGCGTGC
>JAISYW010000040.1 GCA_031269645.1 Holosporaceae bacterium | reverse complement strand
GATCGTTTTTCAAGTTGCGCAAGACAATCTTGAGCATAGGGGAAAAATTGAAGAGCTACCGTAAGCACTTCCTGGGCCACAATTTCGTTATAAGTATGCGGAGTGCGATTGCGGGCATGCTGAAATTCCATCCATTGATTCACATCATCAATAAGCGAGTTCTCCGCACAGATTCGGTAAAACTCCCGACGATTGACTCCACTGACTTCATCGGGGCTAAAGTTTTTCTCCAGCCAGCGCTTCATGGATTTCCAGCATAACTCATAGGTAGTTTCAAAGGTCTGAATCAGCCCAGAGTGCAACAGTTCTCGCTGAGTAGTCGTCGCACCGCCATCAATTAGTTCTCCATAAGCTTTTATAGCCTCATGGTAAAAAAGCATCGCATTTCGCAAAGACGACAAATCCAACTCTTTCTCCATGTTGCCCTCCTTACTTTATAATCAAATTCTGAAGCCAATTCAGCGCACTGTATGTGCTAAATCCAGGTTGGGTGCATTTCAGCACGTGTCATGTGCCGAATTTAGCCTGGCAGCAATTAGTCACATGGCATGTGACGAATAAGACAAAGTTATCTAATGTTAGAAATCATATGTCTGACCATCAAATTCGTATTGCGTTTGACAGGGGAACAAACCAGCATCCCAGAGAACATACATGCTTCATAGTGCCTAATGAGTCTGCCCAAGAGGCAATGGATCAATAATTTTATCATGCACCAAATCGTAGTAAATATTTTGCATATCAGCCCAAGGGTCTTCTGCCATAGCACATATCCACATTTTGACTCCTTCGAGGTTCTTGGCGGATGGATGTTTTCGGCAGAGTAGATTTACAAATTTTGCAATATTCCAACGTTGTTCCGGGAGTTCGAGTGGAAATGGCGCATCCGGCTCTACGATGCCTGGTTTGCTTTTTGGCAAAGCGACGTCATAGCTGAACGCTGCATTAAGCCTAACAAGTACCTCTTGAATTAAAGATAAATTTTCATTATCATATGTAACATCATACGTTTCCACTTCTTCAGACAAAAGAGAAATTATATTGAGGCTGCGCAATGGGGGCGAGCGCCACAAAGTGTTTACTAGCAGGTTTGTACAGCTACGAATACAATCGTTATCAGGTTGTAAAACATAGCGTAATAATAATAGCGCACTGCCGGCATTTATCGCATTTTGATCTGAATCCATTGCCAAGGTCAATTCTACCTCTTTTAGAAAATCAGTGGTAGCACTATCGTCAACCAACAAAAGCAAGGCCTTGATGTGGTAGGCCGATGTACCTTGCGTCATCTCGTTCGACTTGTTAACCTCTTGAAGCCAGGTTGGCAGCCAGGTTCGCAGTGAAAGTTGCTTTTTTAGTGAAAACCCTATTGCAAAAAGGAGCACTCGAACAATATTGTATATGGTTTTGTCTCGTTGCTGCCGAACAAATAAAGTCTGCTCCACATGTTTTTGTGGTAATGCAATCCTTTGTAACAAATCTAACAGCCGACCTTTTTCTGTTTCCGTTAATGTGTACTTTTCTGCCAACTCCTGATTGAAACAAAAGGCTTGTGCAAGAAACTCGGCCATTTCTGCCTCAGTATTAAATTGGGTATCAGCTACACGAAAAACGAAATCCTTATACTCTTCCCATGTTGCATCAGAGTTGTCAGGCACGAATGTTAGAATAGCCCACAACGGCAGCCCCAAATTTATCGGTGGATAGGATCGCTTCAAAATTTCGGACAGATATTCCCAGAGTCTATTTAGTTGCATTTCATTTAAAAGCCTGTTTGTCTTCAGCCATACGAGGCGTATCCAAAACCTACTGAACAGACTATTGACAATATCGTTCTGTTGATCGTCGATTAATGATTCCTTTACAAAACATTTTGTTGACATCAACTCATCAATAAGCTTGTCAGAAACTGTGCGCCATGCGCTATCTTTCTGAACATTTTTGCATGCGATACTTGGGAAATCATTCGGAATAGCGTTCGCCCAGTTGCATTTATACATCCATTCGATAAGTTCTTTACTACACGGGCTTAAGGGCAATACTGGAAGTTGAAATAAGTCTAATGCAAAATTCGCCAACATTGCTTTTGGTAGACTCTGTATTGTCCAGCATAAAAAATCGGCATATGGCCGGTGCAGCCAAAAAGTAGTATTGGTAACTTTGACATTGGTATACCAGCTAATCGCTTCCTTTAAAAGCTCCTGCCTTCTCTCCAAATTTAACCGACCGGCCAAACGTCCCAAAAATTCCAATCCATACTCAAGTTGTTGGCTGTTACTGTTTGGCTGATCAAAATTGTATTGTGTCCGTGGAAGTATTTTATCCACTAGATAATCGATGCGCTCTCGGGTTGTAAGCGCCAAAACAAATCTTGAAGCCAAAATATGACCTGTATCGCCGGTTTTAAATTGGCCGGAAGTGTGCGCTCTAAGCATTAAAGATAAACTATATGAACAGTGCCCTTTAAATTTCCGCACATAGTATTCAGCACACTGTAGTCGTTCTTGAACATGATAACTTCCACCACTTCGCATTACACCAAGTCTCGGCACTAGGGCGGCTTGCCTGACCAAATTTTCAAATTGCCGCACATCTTTCAAGCCAGGCCAATAACCACATTGATATTTTACACTTTCACGAATAATGCCAAAATCGAAATCGAGTGGTTTCTCTTTTGTCCTTAAATTAGAAATTATGTCAAGCTCTCGTGCAAAATGTGCAAGTATTCTGGTAGGATGCTCTGGTCTATGATTTAACTCTGGTGTTCTGGGCTCAATCGGGTTATCTTTATCTTTTTTTCTGACATCACGCCGCCACTGTAAATCCGTAGCATACATTTCAATCCATTGCTCATATGATAGTAACTTTGGAGTTTCACCTTCGACCTTAATTGCTCGCCTGACAGTAAAAAGAGCATCACATAGGCATTCGTAAGATTGATCCCCCTTTTCTAATTCGGCAAGCAGCATACCTTTTCTTACTAGCCAGCAGATGTCTCCGTCTTCTGTATTCCAAGCATTGGCCATTTCTAAGGCAGTTTGTGGTGATGAGGGCTCATCCTCAAAGTGCGCCCATAAAGTTGCGGCATCACCG
>JAISYW010000039.1 GCA_031269645.1 Holosporaceae bacterium | reverse complement strand
GCTGATTTTCACATTCATGATTTGGACATGTTGTCTGGGTATTGTGCTGGATGGTCTCTGCGTATGCTGTTAAATGAAGGATTTAATGGCGTAGCTGGTAAGGTGGAATCTCGCCCGCCAAAGCATCTTTCTAGCGCTATAGGTCAAATGGTGAATTTTCTTGGTACGCTTCAAAACGAATGGGCTGGCGCGCAAGCTTTTAGTTCTTTCGATACGTATTTGGCGCCTTTTGTAAAAAAAGATAGTCTTGGATATGAGGAAGTAAAGCAATGTATTCAAGAATTTATTTATAATTTGAACGTACCGTCCAGATGGGGAACGCAAACTCCGTTTACTAATTTAACTTTCGATTGGGTATGTCCGGAAGATTTGAAAAATTCGGTTCCTTTGATTGGGGGCAAAGAGGTCGACTTTACATATGGCGAATTACAGAAAGAAATGGATATGATTAACCGCGCCTACATTGAAGTCATGACTAGCGGCGACTCCAAAGGTAGAGTTTTTACGTTTCCAATTCCAACGTACAACATAACAAAAGATTTCCCTTGGGAAAGCGAAAATGCCGCACTGATGTTCGAAATGACAGCAAAATATGGCCTTCCATATTTTCAGAATTTTGTTAATTCTGATCTAACTCCGTCTATGGTGCGCTCAATGTGTTGCCGATTGCAGCTTGATTTGAGAGAATTGCTGAAGCGAGGAAATAGTTTGTTCGGATCCGCAGAGCAAACCGGATCTATTGGTGTGGTAACCATTAATTGCGCTCGTTTGGGGTATTTGTATAAGGGCAACGAGGAAGCTCTTATGAGTAGAATGTTGGAATTAATGAATTACGCAAAAGCTAGTTTGGAAATTAAGAGAAAAGTCGTGCAGATATATATGGATAACGGACTGTTCCCATTCACCAAAAGATATTTAGGCACACTCCGCAATCATTTTTCAACAATTGGGGTGAATGGTATGAATGAAATGATACGCAATTTTTCTGATGATCAACATGATATAACTACTGAATATGGCCACAATATGGCAATTAAGTTTTTAGATAAAATAAGAGAAACTCTAAGGCAATTCCAACTTGAAACTGGAAATATGTTTAATCTTGAAGCAACTCCCGCCGAAGGAACTACTTATCGCTTTGCAAAAGAGGACAAAAAACGTTATCATGATATAATACAAGCTGGTACGCAAGAAGCTCCTTATTATACAAATTCTAGTCAGCTGCCAGTCAATTTTACAAAAGATGCCTTTGAAGCACTGAAAATGCAAGATGATTTGCAAAAAAAGTATACTGGAGGTACTGTGTTGCATTTATACATGAATGAAAGAATTTCAAGCGCAAAAGTATGTGGAAAATTAATAAAAAAGGTTGTGGAAAACTTTGCACTACCGTATTTTACGATTACGCCGACTTTTTCTATATGCCCTAAACACGGATACCTTAACGGAGAACATACATTTTGTCCAAAATGCGATATCGATACAATAGAAAGGAAAAAACGTGAAGCTATTAAGCAAAATAAATCTCAAGAAGATATTGCTTCCAAGGACGGGTATAGTATAGCATCTTAGACATATAGATTGAGGATATTACAATGAAACAAGATATAATTGAACTAAAAGATGAAGAACGACAGAGGTGTGAAGTTTGGACTAGAGTTATGGGATACCATCGTATGGTCTCAAACTTTAATGTTGGTAAGAAAGGCGAGCATGCGGAAAGAGTTCATTTCAAAGAATCTGTTAGCTGCAACTGTGACAGCATATAATCAATGCAGAATAATTTGCTTGTCGGCGGCATAGTATCGCTTTCTACCGTCGACTATCCTGATCATTTGTCTGCAGTTGTTTTTTTGCAGGGATGCCCTTGGCGCTGCATATACTGCCATAATAAACATCTTCAAACCATTGCTTCAACCGAATCGCTCCCGTGGGAAGATATTTTGAATTTGCTCTATCTTCGTAAGGAATTAATCGAGGGGGTGGTTTTCAGCGGAGGCGAGCCATTATTGCAAGATTCCATTTGCGACGCACTGATAAATGTAAAAGAAATGGGTTTTAAGGTAGGAATTCACACAGCCGGTACATTTCCAGATAACTTAGCTAAGGTGATTTCTCTTGTTGACTGGGTTGGTTTTGATTTAAAGCATTCGTTTAAAAACTATAGCTCAATAACAGGAGTTTCTGATAGCGGAAAGATGGCCTATGAAAGTTTAAAAATACTTATATCTTCTAATGTTGAGTTTGAGGTAAGAATGACTTTGCACGAATCGATAGAAACGCATTCGATAGTCGAAGTTTTAAAAGAAGCATCTTTAATGGGAGTAAAAAAAGCCGTTTTACAGAAGTGCAGAAATCAAGATGAAAATGTAGTTGAACATCCTATCTTTTCTGATAAACTTCTATTGGAAGATATATCGAAATATTTTGATAGTTTTTATATTCGAAGTTAATGTTTCTTACGTTAAACAAGAAAGACTGTGAATTGTTTTGGTATACGATATTTTGAGAGAGGAATAATATGGCAAATCACGACTCTGCTTTAAAAAGAATGAGGCAGAATGCCACAAGGGCAATCAGAAATAGAGATAGAATTAGTCGTATCAGGACGTTTATTAAGAAGTTTACTACAAGTCTTGGCTCTAATGATGCGTTATCTGCTTTTGCTGACGCTCAATCCGAAATTCAGAAAGGTGTCGCTAAGGGTGTATTGCATAGAAACACTGCTAGCAGAAAAATTTCGCGTCTTAATAGGGCATTAAAGTCTTTCATGAAGTAGAGTTATTTTCCCACTGTTTTCGGTAAGCGAGTATTTTGTGAATTATTCTGATTTGGCTACTCTATGGAACTCTGTTTGTCGGAAACTGCGCTCCGAGCTTGGTGATCCGGTCGTTAATAGTTGGATATTGCCTTTGTCCATCGACAAATTCGATGCGAATACATTGTATCTTAACGCTCCGAGCATGTTTTTGCGAGATTGGGTAGTTAATAATTATGCCGACAAAATCGTCAGCTGTTGTCAGACTGAAAATCAATCAGTTAAGGTGATAAATGTTTCCGTTTCTTCTGCCAACGCTGTTCCCGAAAAAATAATTGCCTTCTCTCGTTTCGAACAGATAAAAACAGATGAAGTTACCGATTTAAGTATCCCTCTTGATCCAAAATTAACGTTTGAAAATTTTGTGGTTGGAAAACCTAACGAACTTGCGTATGCCGCAGCGCTTAGGGTAGCAGAATCGGATAAAGTTGCGTATAATCCGTTGTTTTTGTATGGAGCGGTTGGTTTAGGTAAAACGCATCTTATGCATTCAATCGCCTGGACCATAAAATCTCGCCTTCCTAAGCAGCGAAATATCGCATATATGTCGGCTGAAAAATTCATGTATCACTTTATTAAATCCGTCAGATATAAAGACACAATGGCTTTTAAGGAACAATTTCGTTCTGTCGATGTATTAATGATAGACGATATTCAATTTATTTGTGGAAAAGAATCTACGCAAGAAGAATTTTTTCACACTTTCAATGCATTGGTTGATAATAATCGACAAGTTATAGTGTCGGCAGATAAGTCTCCGTCTGATTTGAATGGAATGGAAGAACGTTTGAAATCTCGACTTGGATGGGGATTGGTTGCTGACATTCATCCAACGACATATGAGTTGAGACTCGGAATTCTTCAATCAAAAGCCGCCGCCTGTTCCGTAAAAATTCCAGATAAAGTATTAGAATTCATCGCGCATAAAATAACATCTAATATACGAGAGTTAGAAGGAGCATTAAACCGTATTATTGCGAATGCTGTGTTTGTGGGACGCGAAATTACCGTCGAAAATGCCAGAGAAGTTTTATCTGATCTGTTGCGCACTAGCGAGCGCAAAGTTTCTATTGAAGAAATTCAAAAGAAAGTTGCCGCTCATTATTCTATTAAACTAAATGACATGTTTTCTCCTCGTCGCGTAAGACAGGTCGCGGTACCGAGACAAATCGCCATGTATTTGGCCAAAAAACTCACGACTTTATCTTTACCGGAAATTGGTAAGAATTTTGGCGGACGCGATCATACTACGGTGCTTCACGCCGTTAAGAAAATTGAAGAGCTTGTTAATGAAGATACCAATATATCAGAGGATATAAAATTGTTAACCACAATATTAAATAGATAATATGAAACCGTTGCATATTGACTTTTTTTCGCAATCGATTTCGCCAAATCCGCTACTCGGATCCTTATGTACAAGGAAGTACGCTGCGGTTCTGCACTGCATGTTTCCTAATTCTTGTAAAAAAATCTCCTTACGTAACTTCAATATTTAATTTGTACTCTTTTTTGAGGGTTGTATACGAATATATAAAATAATATAGTGATTTCGAGATCGTAAAGAGGATTTCTATGTCAGGACATTCGCAATTTAAAAACATAATGTACAGAAAAGGAGCGCAAGATGCGAGGCGTTCTAAGATTTTTTCTAAAATTTCAAGAGAGATTACGGTTTCCGTAAAAGAAGGCGGAACTGATCCTGAAAGTAATTCTCGATTGAGGTCGGCTTTGTTGAGCGCAAGATCCGAAAATATGCCAAAAGATAATGTAGATCGTGCGATTAAAAAGGCAATTGGCGGAGATACAGAAGCAGATTACCAAGCTATTAGATATGAAGGATATGGTCCCGGCGGAGTGGCAATAATAGTAGAGGGATTGACGGACAACAAAAATCGGACCGCTCCTGAAGTAAGGGCTGCATTTGCAAAATTTGGCGGAAGTCTTGGCGAAACCAACAGCGTAAGTTTTCAATTTGATCATGTGGGATATATTTTATATGAAAGAGATAAAATATCTGAAAATGAGATGTTTGAAACGGTTGTTGATGCTGGCGCGAAAGATTTGGTAACAACTAGCGATTTTTTTGAAGTAATTTGCTCATTGGAACAATTGTCTTCTGTAAGAGATACTTTAATGAAAAAATTTGGCGATCCTAAAGAAGCTCGAATCACTTGGAAACCAAAAAATATGGTCGCCGTAAGTACGGAAACGGCAAAAACTTTATTTAAATTAATAGAAACACTTGAAGACAATGACGATATTCAATTAGTTGTTGCTAATTGCGAATGGTCAGAGGAATTTGTACCGTAAACTCAGAAAATTTTTCTGGATGAAGAAATGCAAGTTTCGATATAATGATAAATAAAGATGAGGATCCTTTTAAAATTTTGGCACAATTGGTTAATAATGCGAACTATTGATTAGAATTGATTTAAAAACGAAAAGAAAATAGGCTAGACTTTCAATAGGTTAAAAGAAAGGCCCAACCATGCATCATATTTGTTTTATAGATTATTTTTGCAAAGCATTTAAAGCGGAAATGTCGAAGCACCAATTATCGCGGAATTCCCGTTCACCTATTTTCCCTCAAATAACAACGTCTTAGCTAATCCATAGTTCGCGTTAGTAAGAAGAAATACTGACCTATGAGCTAAGATTATTCATAGCCAGATAAAACATCAGATATTCAAATCATTATATTTCAAAAAAAACGTGTTCGTTAATAGATTTTTGCCAATTTTTGACTTTCGAGGTTGAGATGCTTCAGAGCGCAAAAAATTAATACCGAACATGGTTAAAGATTTAAACCCACGTATATAGTTGAATATCCTAAAATTTTATCTATTTACTGATTCATATTATTGAAAAAATCTGCGTTGTTTTTGGAGTTTTTTAGCTTATCGATCAAAAATTCCATACCATCGTTAGCTCCCATAGGCATTACAACTCTTCTAAGAACCCACATTTTTGACAGCACAGCCTTATCCACCAGCAATTCCTCCTTCCTGGTGCCAGATTTTGTAATATCAATGGCTGGGAATGTTCTTTTGTCGGATAGTTTTCTATCCAACACTATTTCGGCGTTGCCGGTACCTTTAAATTCTTCAAATATGACTTCGTCCATGCGGGATCCAGTTTCCACAAGCGCAGTTCCGATAATTGTGAGAGATCCACCTTCCTCAATATTCCTAGCCGCACCAAAAATTCTTTTTGGTCTTTGGAGCGCATTGGCGTCAACGCCGCCGGTGAGTACTTTTCCGGAAGAAGGACAAACTGTGTTATAGGCTCTAGCCAATCTTGTGATGGAATCCAACAGAATCACGACGTCTTTTTTGTGCTCCACAAGTCTTTTGGCTTTTTCGATCACCATCTCGGCCACTTGTACATGCCGTGTTGGAACCTCGTCGAATGTAGAGCTGACGACTTCGCCATTTACTGATCGACGCATATCAGTAACTTCCTCCGGACGTTCGTCGATTAGCAAAACAATCAGATAGGTTTCCGGAGAATTAGCGGTAATGGCTCGCGCTATATTTTGTAGCATAACGGTTTTTCCCGTTCTTGGAGGAGCAACAATTAACGCCCTCTGGCCGTACCCAAGCGGAGAAATAATTTCTATAACGCGCGTAGTTAAATCTTTTTCGCTCGGATTGTCGAATTCAAGCGTTAATTTTGAATCTGGATATAAGGGAGTTAAATCGTCGAAATTTATGCGATGTTTGGCTTTTTCCAAAGAATCTCCATTTACTAAATTCACTTTAGAAATGGCAAAATATCTCTCTCCATCTTTTGGCGGACGAATAAATCCTTCCAAAGTATCTCCAGTTTTTAGGCTGTATTTTCTAATTTGCGATGGGGAAACGTAGATATCATCGGATCCGGCCATATAATTTGCTTCCGGAGATCTCAGAAACCCGAATCCATCCTGTAGAACTTCGAGCACGCCTTCTCCAAGAATTTCCACATCGTTGTCGGCAAGTTTTTTTAGAATCGCAAACATCAAATCTTGACGTTTCAAAGTCGCAGCATTTTCCAGCTCTAAACTTTCGGCAAAAGCCAACAACTCAGCCGGCATTTTTGTCTTTATATCTTTTAAACGCATACTTTCTCTTTATTTTTGATGGATAAACAATAGAATTACAATACTCTAAGGTGAATTCTAGCATATTTTAAGGACAAGTGTCAATGGAAAAGCAATACGCCGGCTATCTAAGCTGTTTTTTTCTTATAGTGTTATTTTCAAGTAGCAGCTTTCTTTATGTAAATATGGAGCTCATATTTGCGGAACGCATGATATTTTTGCTACTGTCGGTGTTCGCTTATTGCGTTTGGAAAGGACAGCAATCACAAAAAACGAAATATTTTATTGTAGCCTTCTTGGCGGCCTGTTATGCAACCTACTGCAAAGAACCAATGTTTTTAATCTTTGCAATAATTTCAACGATAAACTTGCTTTTTAAAAATTGTTCAAGAAAGGAAAAGATTTTTAACTTCTGCCTGTTGTTCAATTCCATTCTGTACTTAACGATATATTATTTTCTCGTATTTCGATGCACCCACGTTTTCTATAACGAAAACAGGAATATAGAACCGACTTTATCATTTCTAAAATCGATGTTTTCCAATGAGCATATACTGTATCCAACATTTTTTATATCCACAGTTAGGAGTTGCTTCTTACTACTTAAAAGAGATAGGAATCATTTGTTCTTTGACGGTCTGATTTTTGCCTCAACTGCATATGCAATGGCATATATACCATTACATTTAAACTCTTCATATTACTTTATGCCATGCGTTGTTCTTACTATTCCGGTGCTTTTTTACTGGTCAATTGTTTGGGTCGAAAACAGTAGATACATCCTAATACTCGCCAATGTTGCTATGATTTTATTAATGGTGAGAGATTTTGAACATGCGCAACGCAGTGTCAAAACTTTGTGGAAACTGCGCGATGTTGACATGAAAGCGATTGAATCGCTCTGCGAAATGGCTAATCGAAAAATAATTTCCGTATATGATAAGGAATTGGAGAAAACGGTGCACTTTTATAAGGAAAGCGTTGGTTACAGATTATCATTTTTTGGTCCTTATATGTCTTATCTATTAAAGAGACCAATAGATATTGAAGTAAGCGATAACTTAGATGAGATAACAAAATCCGAAGTTTTGATATGTCCCACAGAAAATTGTTCTGGACCAATGTATGAGAAGCTTCTACCTTGGCTTCAGGAAAACAATTTCGCGACAGTTGCGCAAGCTAATGCTATAAATGTTTTTGCTACTAGAGAGTTGCGTCCTTTGAAACTTCCATTTTTTTATTCATTTCGACTTGGCTCCATAAAAGCCGATTTGATTTTTACATGTTTTGGTAGCATATGTGACGACGGGGCTATCTCTATTACAAAAGTTCCAGTTATTAAATTTAAGGTCGCGAATATGGACAAAAATCTACTTGTTGAATATACAGTGTTGCGTAGAAGAGACACGTTTGAGGAAGAAACTGTAGTATTTCAAGTTTTTGCAAATAATCAGATGCAAACTAGTTTTACTATTTCGCGGAATTCATCCAGAAAGGTTGATGTTTTTGTGCCAAAGGACCTCATAGGGCGCGACGGAATTGTGTGCATAAAATTTGTTGCATTGGGCGATTTAAAAATTGAAGATATAAATCGTCGCAAACGCAAAGAAGGCCTGATATT
>JAISYW010000014.1 GCA_031269645.1 Holosporaceae bacterium | reverse complement strand
GCAAAGAAGAGAACATATTCCCCTCGAAATCTCCTTGAACTGCTCCTCGCACCGGCGCTATATTAAAGGTTATATACAAAATTGCCATGTGTACTGTTTTATTATCGTTTACGTTTGTTTGAGTTATTTTTTCTTTTCCCATTAAACTAAGCAGTTCTTTTGGAACAAATCGCAAATATTCTTTATTTAATCTTATTAAATTTTTGGTATAATCTTCGATTTTGCCAGACATATTATTAAAAGAAGCCGCTATGTCACTGAACTCATCTTTGGATTTCACGCTTATTCGGGTTCTCCATTTTCCGTTAATCATGGCATCTATTCCTCTTCCGAGTTTGCGAAGTGGTTTTAATGAAATCCAAATAATAATGCACAAATATAAAAATACTAGGCCGGCAAATATTCCCATTATTAAAGAGGCATGAATCAGTGTTTTAATGAGTTCATCAGTAATGTGGGTTTTTTCATCAATAAAATTGCCAGCCATTCCGACAACTCTGCCAGTTTCGTTAGTAATTGGTGCAAATGATGCCGAGAGTTTTCCGTGAACGTCTTTGAATTCTCCAAAAACAATTTTTTCTTCGCCATTTCTGAGCTTATCCCAAATCTCATACAAATCTGAAGTTTCTTTAATTTCTAAAAAACAATCAGCAAGAGAAATCTCAGGGGGGATCATATCAGGGTCGGCAAATCTGAGTTCGGAATAAGATTTAGAGTCGCCCGAGTATTTATTGTCGGCTACAGAGTAAAGTTTGTTCCCTTTGGCGGCATAAACCATTATATAATCGCTTGCGTCTCCAACTTTATCTTTTAAATCTTTATAAGAGTTTTTAATCGAAAGATTAACCCTTGCATATTCAGGCGTCATATAATTTGAGGCCGCTGACATAGTTTCGAGTATGTTTCCATCTATTTTTTCCGCAATAATTTTCGAACCCGCGCTTTGTGAAGTTTTAAGAACTTTATTATAATCGCTGACAGATTCTAGTGTAATCGCGCAAATTAGCACAGACGTTACAATTAAGAAAATTGGCAAGAACATACCAGTTATGCGAATTGCATATGGTATGCGGCCAAACCCTCTTTTAATTAAAAATATTAAACCTAACACCAAAGCTGAAAGCAATAATCCGCCGGAAATCGTAAAAATAATTCCCCAAGGAATAAGACCATACCTGATGTTTGAAATCATTACGTTTGTAGTTCCTAAACGAACATGAAATGGATTTTCAAAACTTTTAGACGCTGCATAAAAATCATCTTCGTTAATTGCACGGATTCTTCGCAAGTCTCTTATTTTAATCTCGCCTATTTTTATTGAATCTTCAATCGAAAAAACAGGGTTAACGTTAATACTTTTTGTATCCATTTTATAAAAATTTCCGCTTATAACATCTGTAAAATAAATATTGTCGCCCCTATCTACAGACATTGAAACAATAGAGTTTTCAAAACCATCTAATGTGGAGCGCAAATTTACACTACTTCCGTCGGCATCAACCGCTACAAGATCACCACGTTTAGTTGAATAAAATGATTTTCCTGACGAAAGCACGGCGATATCGTTTACCCATTCCGTCTCAATTTCTTCTGATCCTTCGGGGGCATCTACGTTAAATGAATAGTTTTTCACCGGACTTTCATCAACATAAGGATTAACAGTAATTATGTCAAATCTATTTTTTTCGGCGCCTACAATAGTAAGTTTTTGGCCTGCAACTTGAATTTTTCGAATATAACTTACAGTCAACATGTTTCCGCCAGCCGCAAAATCAAAAACCGCAGCTTGTTTAATTTCTTCTCCGTTTGTATCGAACATCATGACGGATTCTTTCGAGATAGGATAAAGCGATGGATTCGAAACCACGGCGTTTCTATCTCGAGTTTCACGAACCAAATAAATATTTCCGCTTGTGTCGATGTCTATATTTCTATAAACAAACAGTGTTTCGTTACCTGATTTTTCCAAATCTTTTTCGAACACAACTGTGCCTTTTGAATTTATCTTGGTAATTTTATATTGTTCTAAATTTTCTTTAACGCCCAAAACATAAACGTTAGCCAACGGGTCCATATCTGAACCCAAAAAAGTGCCTAAATCAGGCTTGTAATATTTGTTTTGAGCCCAAAAAGATATCCCCAAACTAAAAATTACTAGTAATATTTTCCAAAACCAACTTTTATATATAAAACCGCTTTTTGTCTTTTTGAAAACGTAATTTTCCATATTTTGCCTCTCTATTATAAAAAATATACACTATGTTGAAATTTATTATAATAAATTGGTGCAAAATAGTCAATTTATCCGTTTCGATTTTTATACGGCAGGCCCAAAATTTTCTATATTTTAGGCGAAAAACCTCAATACGTGATATATATAACTTGCTGAATAGACCTGTCCTAAAATCAATTTGATTTTAGGACAGGTCTAATTTAAAAAATGGGTTGGATCTGCTTTTTTTGCATTGCCAATTCTATTGTTTCGCCCAGTTTATCAAATTCAGCAACAAGAGAATT
>JAISYW010000047.1 GCA_031269645.1 Holosporaceae bacterium | reverse complement strand
GGAAGAATTTTTAAAAATTTGGGGACATCTGCGTCCAGGAACCTACGATATAAATTCCAAAAGATACGACGAAGGGTACGATTGCTATTTTGCCGAACTTCATTGCAGAAACGAAAATTATGATCGTTCGTCGGACAAGAGTTTTGAATTTTCCTCAGAGCAAAAACAAAAAATTCAAAAGGCGTTGTACCAGCATAATATAAATATCGGCGCCGACGATCTGTTAATTTTCATAAAAGAGTCCATTGAGGGACGCGAATTTTCTAAATTTGAATTCACCAGAACTCTTTCGCAAATTTTGCTGTATATAGAAGAATTTGCCACTCCTTACAGTGTGTCAAAAGAGGATGCTGCTTTTATCGATATAAGAACGCTGATGGAATTGTATTCATCATTGGATTTCATGGATATAAAAGATACTCTTCGCCGGGATATCGACTATAACAAAAATCTGTATGAATACACAAAGGCGGTAAAGTTGCCGTCAATAATTTTGGATCCCGACGACGTCTATGGATTCTTTTTGGAATCCGGAGAAGCAAATTACATAACTTTGAAAAAAGTCAAAGCTAAAGTAATTCTTGAAGAAGACGTCAACGACAATTCTCCAAAGGGAAAAATCGTGTTCATAAGATCCGCCGATCCAGGATATGATTTCCTTTTTACCAAAGGTATCGCCGGACTTGTTACACAGTATGGCGGAGCGAATTCGCATATGTCCATACGCTGTGCGGAGCTTGGTATTCCGGCTGTAATCGGAGCGGGAGAAAAAGACTTTAAAGAATGGTCCAGCTATGATTTACTGGAAATAGATTGCGCCAATAAAAAAGTACTGCCAATATCATGAAAAAAATAGGAATTTCTCAGCAATTATCGTTCGATGGGCATAATGCATTGATGGAAATTATCGATTCAAGCTGGGGACGTTTGCTAAATGAACTTCAAGTTATTCCATTGTATCTGCCAATATATTATGATTTTCAAACGTTGCAGATTGATGGAGTTATTCTGACAGGCGGCGGAGATCTTCACGCAATTTCCCAAAAGAAAGAAGATAAAATCAGAGATGAGTTCGAGATTTCTCTGATCAAGTTTGGCGTCGCAAAGAGTATTCCTATTTTTGGGGTGTGCAGAGGGATGCAAATGATAAACAATTATTTTGGAGGGAATCTAAAAAAAGTTGAAGGCCATGCCGGATGTCGTCATCTTTTATCAAATGGGGTCGAGGTAAATTCCTATCATGATTATGCTATAGATAAACTGGGCGACGGACTGGAAATTATCGACATATGCAACGACGTAGTCGAGTCGGTACGTCATCTACGCCATAAAATTTTTGCCCAAATGAGTCATCCGGAAAGAGAAAAACCATTTTTGCCTCGTGATACGGATTTTTTAAGGGCGTTTTTCGATGCTTAGTAAAATTATAAAAATCGCAACGGAAGCCGGTGGAAAAATTCTTCAATTATATAATTCAAATATTGAGATTCGAAATAAAAGCGATAATTCTCCTATAACAGAAGCTGATTTGATCGCAAATGAGTTCATTACGAGAGAAATTTCCCAAATTTCCGATTATCCTATCGTGTCTGAAGAAACCTACGATTTTAATAAACCTCGGCAATATCATAGGGTTTTTTGGCTAATTGATCCTTTGGATGGAACAAAAGATTTTATCGCACATAACGATCAATTTACTATCAATATCGCCCTGATAGAAGAGAATTATCCTGTGCTGGGAGTAGTCCAAGTTCCCGCGTCAGGAGACGTATATTATGCAAGCAAAAACAATGGAGCCTTTAAAAATCAGATTCGCATATTCAACAACAGAAATTCACCGGACATCATTGGAGCTGATAGTTGTTTTCATTCTACTGAAGAAACGCAAAAATTTTTCAGACAACACAATATAAGCAACGTGAAAAAATATGGATCATCCATAAAATTTTGCAAAATAGCGGAGGGAGAAGTCGACGTTTATCCCAGATTTAATGGAACAAAGGAGTGGGATACTGCCGCCGGACATATCATATTGAAGGAGGCCGGAGGAGAAATCATAGATTTGGTTACAAACGAAGAAATGATTTACAATAAGTCTTTGATTAAAAACAATTTTTTCGTTGCAAAAAGGAAAGGATTAAAAATATGAAGGCAGTAATTTTGGCGGCTGGACAGGGAACGCGACTACGCCCTCTCACCAATGATCGTCCTAAATGCATGGTGGAATTTCATGGAAAGCCAATCATTGACTATGTCGTTGAAACAATGCGTTATTTAAAAATACAAAATATAAATGTAGTTACTGGTTATCAACATCATGTTTTGGAAAAGCATTTGTTGAAATATGAAAATATCTCCCTCTATCATAATGAAAATTATTCGAGTACAAATATGCTTTATTCCTTATGGCGCGCTAAACCCGAGTTTAATGATGATGTAATAATTTCCTATTCAGATATAATTTATTCCAAAGATATTTTACAAAAACTTATTAATTCACCCTTTGACATCTCTATAATTATAGATAAAAATTGGCTTGAACTTTGGTCGTTAAGAATGGACGATCCTCTTCAAGACGCCGAATCATTAATATTAGATGAAAACGAAAATATTTTAGAAATAGGTAAAAAAGTGCATTCCTATGATAAAATTCAAGGACAATACATAGGGTTAATTAAATTCTCGGAAAAAA